>NZ_FNQE01000009.1 GCF_900107485.1 Proteiniborus ethanoligenes | reverse complement strand
GAACCACGTCCTTTATAATAATTGACAACTGTTTTGATCCACCTAGTCTTATTCTCATAGCCTTGCGGGAGATAAAAGTTTAAAACTTATCCAACTATAAATGATTTAAATAAGACAGTGGCAATACACTCCATCTAATAGTCAAGCTATAGGTAATTATAAAAAGTCCACAGTGTCTAATTTGATTATAGCGGATAATTAAAATAAATAAGGAAGGAGAGTATGATTTTAGTCCTTGACTATATCATACAAGGTAATTATGTTAATAGCTAGGAAGGCAAAGGATGCTAAAGATAATAATGAGATGTTAAATATCCTAAAACAAAACTATATAGACTGTAACATTGAAAACTCTAGTTTATCTTATATAATAGAAGAGGATAATAATATAATTGGGGGGTGCAACTTTTATTTTATAAAAGACAATGCAGTTATAAATTTTTTGGTTATTGACAAGAATAAGACCGGCGAAAAGATAGGGGATGGTCTTTTAAGAGCAGTATTAAACTACTGCTTGATTAATGGTATTAAAAATGCATATTTTTTAGGTAATAATCAATATTTTATTAAAAAAGGCTTTCGAGAAGAAAGAGAATTCAATAAAGATGTATTTGAAAAAACAGATAAAAAATCAGACACTGTTTTAGTATGCAATATTGAAAAATTCTTAAGCAAGAAATGTTGCCCATAAAGGAGCTGACAGGGTGTACAAATACTTTAATAATGTTACGAAAATAGCTAAAGAACTAATGGTAAAAACAGTTCAAAAAGGGAACATTGTAGTTGATGCAACTGTAGGTAATGGACATGATACTCTTTTACTTGCGAATCTAGTTGGCGGCAATGGGAAAGTATATGGCTTTGATATTCAAGATTCTGCAATTGAAAACACAAGATTAAAATTGGTTCAAAACCATGTTTATGAAAGAGTAATTTTGATAAAAGATAGCCATGAAAGCATGGACAAATACATATTAGAAAAAGTAGATTTTATTATCTTTAATTTAGGATATTTACCTGGAGGCAATCATGAAATTAATACTAAAGCAGAAACCACAATTGCTGCATTAGAGAAAAGCTTGGAATTACTTAAAGAAAACGGACTTTTATTAGTAACTACATATCCAGGTCATAGAGATGGAAAAATAGAGGACGAATATATTAAAAAAACTTTTTCAAGATTAGATCAAAAAAAATTTAATATATTGAAATTTGAGTTTATTAACCAAATCAATAACCCGCCAATACTTTATGGTGTAGAAAAAAACAACTAAAATACCTTAGGGGGAATATTTATGACTAAGCCTAAAATTACAGAGACTATTTTTAGAGATGCTCATCAATCTTTAATAGCAACTAGAATGAAAACAGAAGAAATGCTTCCTATAGCAGAGAGACTAGATGAAGTTGGGTTTTACTCTTTGGAAGTATGGGGTGGAGCTACTTTTGATTCCTGTCTTAGATTTTTAAATGAAGACCCGTGGGAAAGACTTAGAAAGCTAAGAAAGTCAGTAAAAAAGACTAAACTACAAATGCTTCTCAGAGGACAAAACCTTCTAGGATATAAGAACTATCCTGATGATGTAGTTGAGGAATTTGTGAAAAAATCAATTGAAAATGGTATTGATATTATTAGGATATTTGATGCATTAAATGATGTCAGAAACTTGAGCAAATCCATAGAAACTACAAAAAAATCCGGCGGACATGCTCAAGCAGCTATATCGTATACTATAAGTCCAGTACATAATGTTGATTACTATGTGAAGCTATCTAAAGAAATGGAAAACATGGGAGCAGATTCTATTTGCATAAAAGATATGTCTGGGATATTGATGCCATATACTGCATACGAATTAGTAACTAAGCTTAAAAAGGAAATAAATCTTCCAATTCAGCTACATTCTCATTTTACTAGTGGGGTCGCTAACCAAACATATATGAAAGGAATTGAAGCAGGTGTGGATATAGTAGATACCGCTCTTTCACCTTTTAGTATGGGTACTAGTCAGCCATCAACTGAATCTATGATAGCATCCTTAAAAGATTCTCAATACGATACAGGCTTGGATTTAAGTTTAGTTGCTGATATAGCAGACTATTTTAAACCAATCAGAGAAAAATATATTAAGGAAGGAATACTGAATCCGAAGGTTTTGGAAGTAGATAGCAGAACCTTAACCTACCAAGTTCCAGGAGGAATGCTTTCAAACTTAGTTTCTCAGCTTGAGCAACAAGGCTCATTGGATAAATATGAAAAAGTTCTTGAAGAGGTACCAA
Source organism: Proteiniborus ethanoligenes (assembly GCF_900107485.1). Lineage (NCBI taxonomy): Bacteria > Bacillati > Bacillota > Clostridia > Eubacteriales > Proteiniborus > Proteiniborus ethanoligenes. Next base: position 93,172 of record NZ_FNQE01000009.1, on the reverse strand, counting down.
GGGTTAGAGAAGACTTAGGATATCCTCCTCTAGTTACTCCTATGAGTCAAATGGTTGGTACTCAAGCAGTTTTTAATGTAATACTTGGAGAAAGGTATAAGATGGTTCCTTCAGAAGTGAAGAACTATGTACTAGGTCTTTATGGCTCTCCTGCTGTACCTATATCAGATGAAATTAAGCAAAAGATAATTGGTAACGAAAAAGTGTTTAATGGTAGACCTGCTGACTTACTAGAGCCTCAGCTTGAGAAACTTAAAAATGAAATAAAAGAATATATAGAGCAGGATGAAGACGTATTAACATATGCATCTTTTCCACAAATTGCACTCAAATATTTTCAACATAGGCAGGCTGAAAAGTATAAAATAGACAGTTCTTTGCTTAATGCAGAGGAAAAAACTTACCCAGTATAACCAGTATAATATGTAATAATAAGAGTGACAAACTAGAATATAAATAATAGAATTATTCGTTGGATAAACCTTTAATTCTATTATTTTTTATCTAGTTTACTGTTTTTTCATTTAGCAGTTCCTATGTAAAAAAAGAGTAGTTTTCCTATTGCTAATATAAGTTATGGTTTTAGCCTTTGCTCCCTTTGGAATGGGCTCTCCACATTTTAAACATATGATATTATCTTTTACAATAATGCCCTCTCCCTCAATAGTATTTAAGTTACCGTATTTATTCCAACTTTTCCATCCAGTTTTACACAGATATTTTCTATTGTCATAATCAGCATAAACCCATCTAAGTATAGTGTGGAAATGAAATGGGTATTTATTAAATCTAATATATTCTTCATATAAACCTAGGGTCAAACAATAATCTTCAAAGGTTTTCTCAATAATATACTGTAAAGGCTCTTCGATTTTACAATTAGTATATATATAATTTTTTGATGACAACCATTTTCTTAGATTATCAAACATATATCCTCTACACAGTTCAATTTTTTCGTTTTTTTCAACCTTAAGTTTTTCAAATATTACATTAGTAATCTTAACAACATAATCTAAATAATCTTTTCTATGAAAGCTAGGAGTTCTATAAAGTTCAATAGGGATAAAATCATAATAATATTCCTTTGTTTCCTTTCTCATAGCACCAATACATGTACCACCTATTAAACTTCCACTTCCTGCATCATCTATTTGTATCATTTGAACCTCTCCCTATAAAAATAATATTATTTTTCGATGTTTTAGAATATTATTTATTATTTACTTGAAAAAAATATATATTAGATAATTAAATAAAAACTCTATTATTAACAAAAAAAACAAGTTTTAATGGGAAAATATGAATGTTAACTTGCAGAAAATATAAACAAGTTAAAAAAATGAAATAAAAATTGCAAAAGAGAATATGCTTTGATATGATGTATTTGTATGATAGCTTAACAATATTTAAAGGGGGCTTTAAATTGACAAGTATAGATGATAAGGAGCTTAAACTAAAGGTAGAATGGTGTAAGGGATGCGGAATATGTGTTGAATTTTGTCCTAAAAATGTACTAGAGCTTAAGCAAGGAAAAATAAACATAAAGAATTTAGAAGCATGTATAAAATGTGGACAATGTGAATTGAGATGTCCTGACTATGCTATTTACTTAGGAGGTAAGGAAGATGGAAAGTAAAAGGATTAGGTTAATGCAAGGAAATGAAGCTTGTGTAGAAGGAGCTATAGCTGCTGGAATGAGATTCTTTGCCGGCTATCCAATTACACCATCAACAGAAATTGCAGAATTATCCGCTGAAAAGCTACCTAAAATAGGTGGTAGATTTATTCAGATGGAAGATGAAATTGCAAGTATGGGAGCAATTATTGGTGCTTCACTAGCTGGATTAAAATCAATGACTGCAACAAGTGGCCCTGGATTTTCACTAAAGCAGGAAAACCTTGGTTATGCAGCTATTACTGAGGTGCCATGTGTAGTTGTAAATGTTCAGAGAGGAGGGCCTAGTACTGGTTTACCAACAGCTCCTGCTCAAGGCGATGTTATGCAAGCAAAATGGGGGACTCATGGTGATCATCCAGTTATTGCTTTAACACCATCCTCAGTGAGAGAGACCTTTGATCTTACAATAAAAGCCTTTAATTTTTCAGAAAAATATAGAACCCCTGTTATATTGTTAATGGATGAGGTTATAGGGCACCTTAGAGAGAAAATTGAAATTCCAGATTTAGACAATGTTGAAATAATAGATAGAAAAAAACCTAATAAAGAAACGGTTAATTATAAGGCTTACGAGGTTTTACAAGGTGAAATTGTTCCAAGAATGGCTGCTTTTGGAGACGGACATAGATTTCATGTTACTGGATTAGTTCATGATGAAACAGGTTTTCCAAGTGGGAAATCTGATGTAGCGGAGAAATTAATAACTAGACTTGTGGACAAGGTAGAAGAAAATAAAGATGATATTTCCTTGTACGAAGAGTTTCATTTAGAGGATGCTGAAACAGTAGTAATAGCATATGGTGGCACCGCAAGATCTGCAAAACGTGCAGTTGAACTTGCAAGAAATCAAGGTTTAAAGGTAGGTCTATTTAAGCCTATTACTATATGGCCGTTTTTAGATAATCAAATTATTGAGCTATCAAAAAATGTTAAGAATATTATTGTAGCAGAGATGAATTTAGGACAATACGTAATAGAAGTAGAAAGAGTAGCTAGTAAATATGCAAATATTCATCGATATAATAGAGTTCATGGTGAATTGATATCACCAGATGAAATATTGACTAAGATTAAGGAGGTATATTAAAGTGCCTAGTAAACTTGTTGAAACTTATTTTAGGTCAAATAAATTACCTCATATTTGGTGTCCTGGATGCAGCAATGGAATAGTTATGAGAGCTATTGTGAAGGCTTTGGACAATTTAAATATGAATAAAGATGACGTATGCATTGTATCTGGAATTGGCTGTTCTTCTAGAGCTACTGGATATTTAGATTTTAACACTTTACATACAACACATGGAAGAGCACTATCATTTGCAACAGGTATTAAAATGGCTAATCCAAAGCTAGAGGTCATTGTTATTACTGGAGATGGAGATAGTGCCGCTATTGGCGGTAACCATTTAATACATTCTGCAAGAAGAAATATTGGCATAACTACAATAGTTTTCAATAATAATATTTATGGTATGACAGGTGGACAGTATTCTCCGGCAACACCAACAGGTGCTATGGGGACAACAGCTCCTTATGGAAATATTGATTCAAACTTTGATTTATGTCAATTAGTAAAAGCAGCCGGAGCAACTTATGTTGCTAGATCAACAGCTTTCCATACAAACATGATTATTAGTCAAGTTGAAGAAGGAATTAGAAACAAAGGATTTTCTTTTATTGAAGTTGCAAGTATTTGCCCAACATATTACGGTAGAAAAAATAAAATGGGCAATGCTGTTGATATGATGAAAAACTTTAAAGAAAATACTGTTAATATTAAAGCTGCAGAAAAAATGAATCTAGAACAAATAAATAATAAGCTTATTATAGGCGAAATTCATAAAGCTACCAAGCCTGAATATACAGAAGAGTATCAAAAAATAATTGATAGTTTTCAAAAGGAGAGATAGTATGTCTAATCAATATGAAATACGATTAAGTGGTTCAGGTGGTCAAGGTTTAATATTAGCTGGAATAATTTTAGCTGAAGCGGCTATAGAAGACGGGAAAAATTCTGTTCAATCCCAGTCATATGGACCAGAAGCCAGGGGTGGAGCAAGCAGGTCTGAAGTAATAATTAGTAATAATGAAATTTATTACCCTAAGGTTAATGAATGTGATTTAATGTTGGCTTTAACCCAACTTGCATGTGATAAATATGTAGATACCTTAAAAAAAGGTGGAACTTTAGTTATTGATGATACTATTAATCCACCACATAGAAATGATATAGATATAATAAGCATTCCAATAGTAGGTACTGCAAATGAAAAGCTTAATAAACCAATGGTTGCAAATATAATAGCTCTTGGAGCAATAAACTGTATATCGGGAATTGTTTCTAAGGAGTCTTTGAAAAACGCAGTATTAAGTAAAGTACCAAGAGGAACCGAACTTTTAAATGAAAAGGCTTTAGAGGAAGGTATGAAGCTAATTAATGGATGCAAGGAATGATATTATGGATGATAAAAAAAAGGATTTAATGAAAGTAATACAAATGAATTTTACTAGGTTAAGTAAAGGGCAAAAGATTATTGCTGAATATATTATGTCCAACTATGATAAGGCTGCTTTTATGACGGCTTCAAAGCTAGGAGAGGTAGTAGGGGTAAGTGAATCTACAGTAGTAAGATTTGCTACATCACTTGGATTTTCTGGTTATCCTAGCTTGCAAAGTGCATTGCAGGAATTAATCAAAAACAAGTTAACTACAGTGCAAAGACTAAGTATGTCTGATAACTATTCAAATAATGAAGTTGGATTAAAAAAAATTCTAAGGACTGACATGGAAAACATTAAAGCTACAATAGATGATATGAATGTTGAAACATTTGAAAAAGTCGTGGATAGTATTTTAGAGGCTAGAAGAATCTATATTTTAGGTTTGCGAAGTTCAACTGCATTAGCAGATTATTTAGGATTTTACCTAGGAATACTTGTAGATGATGTAAAAGTTGTTAAGACGGGAACAAGTGATGTTTTTGAACAAATATTAAGAGTAACTAAGGATGATTTAGTAATAGGAATAAGCTACCCAAGATATTCAAGAAGAACTTTAGATGTACTCAAATATGTTAAAGGTCAACAATGTAAAATTGTTGGGATTACTGATAGTTTAGTTTCGCCCATAGCAAACATAGCAGATTATACTTTAATTGCAAGAAGTAATATGCTGTCCTTTGTAGATTCTTTAGTTGCCCCTATGAGCTTAATAAATGCTTTGATTATAGCAATAGGTATCAGAGAAAAAGATAATATAAAAAAATACTTTAATGAATTAGAAATTATTTGGAAAGAGTTTAATATTTATGATAGTAAGGATAAAACAAGTCAGAATGATAAGTAAATAAGTAAGGGATTGGAGTTTTCCAATCTCTATACTTTTAAATATATATATCTTAATTGATGTTATCATAACTGATAATCAAATTTTTCATATAAATTAAATTATTATATTTATTTTTATAGTATAATATATATAATGTAATACATACAAGGAGGCAATAATGAATCGACTATATTTACTGCGACATGGAGAATCTGAATGGAATATATTAAATAAAATTCAAGGACAAAAGAATACTAATCTCACAGATAGGGGTATAATACAAGCAAAGCAAGCTGCAAAAAGACTTATGCATGAGAAGATAGATATTATTTTTTCAAGTGATTTAAATAGGGCTTTTGATACAGCTAAAGTTATTGGAGAATTCCTTAATTTAGATGTTAATAGTTTAAAGGAATTAAGGGAGATAAGCTTTGGTGTATGGGAAGGACTAACTACAAATGAGATAAAAGAAAAATACCGAAATGAGCATATTGTTTGGATGACTAAACCTCACGATCTAATATTACCTAATGCAGAAAGCTTAATTGATTTACAAGAAAGGCTCTTAGGAATTGTTAATAATCTTATTAAAAAAAATAGCAATAAAAATATTTTAATAGTTTCACACGGTGCTTCAATTAAAGCACTAATCCTTGGAATATTGGGCATAGATATATCTATGTATAATAAACTTTCTATAAGCAATACAGGCTTGAGTATTATAGAATATAGGGATTATTCTCCTGTTTTAAAATTATTAAATGACACAAGTCATTTTAGGGAGGTTTAAATCTTGAACAATCATGTGGCTGTAATAGGAGGAGGGCCTGCTGGCATAATAGCTGCTGCAACTGCTGGTTCTTTAGGAAAAAAAGTTACACTGTTTGAAAAAAACAACAAATTAGGAAAGAAACTTTTTATAACTGGAAAGGGCAGATGTAATATAACTAATGCTTGTGAAATTGAAGAGTTAATTCAAAATGTAGTTGTTAATAAAACTTTTTTATATAGTGCGTTCTACACTTTTACTAATACTGATATTATAAAAATAATGAATAAGTATGGTGTTTCTACAAAAATTGAACGTGGAAATAGAGTGTTTCCTATCAGTGATAAATCCAGTGATGTAATAAAAGCTTTAGAAAAATATTTAATAGATAATAAAGTAGAAGTTGCTTTAAATAAAGAAGTTAAATACATAAAAAAAGTGGATACTGATTATTTTGAATTAGGATTTTCTGATGGTACAAAACAAAGGTTTGATAAGGTTATAATAGCAACAGGCGGAAAATCCTATGAGCAAACTGGCTCTACGGGAGATGGATATACCTTTGCAAAATGTTTTGGACATACTATTATAGATCTAAAACCTGCTTTAGTTCCATGTGAAATTAATGAAGAATGGGTAAAGATTTTACAAGGTCTTGCATTAAAAAATGTTAAAATTTCTGCATATGCCGATAAGAAAAAAATTTTTGAGGATTTTGGTGAACTTATTTTTACTCATTATGGCATATCAGGCCCTGTTGTATTAACCATGAGTAATTATATAAATAGATATAATGGTAAAAACATAAAAATTGTCATAGATTTAAAACCTGGACTTTCTGATGAAAAGCTGGAGTCCAGAATTTTAAGAGATTTTGAAAAGTATTCAAGAAAACAGTATAAAAATTCTTTAGACGATTTATTGCCTAAAAGACTAATACCGATTATAGTCCAGCTTTCTAATATTGACGAAAATAAATTCGTAAATCAAATAACCCGTGAAGAAAGAAAGCAAATAGTAAATGTACTCAAAAATTTAGAAATGAGTTTTTTAAAATTTAGACCTATTAATGAAGCAATAGTTACCTCTGGGGGTGTTTCCACGCTAGAAATAGATCCATCTACTATGGAATCTAAGGTTGTGAAAGGTTTGTTTTTCGCAGGAGAAGTTATTGATGTAGATGCGTTAACAGGAGGTTTTAATCTGCAAATAGCATATTCTACGGGATACCTTGCAGGTAAGAATTGTCAATAACAATGGATTTTATAAAAATGTGCTGCTAAAGTACATTTTTTATTTTTTCTTTGCATAATTTATCTTAATAGAAATTTTTATTAGGAGGATGCAAAATGAAGAATATGAAAAGTATTCTTGACAAGATTGAATCAATAATATTAGGATTATGTGTTTTAGGTGTATTTATATTTATAGTGCAGTTAGGCTTTATGGAAAGCACAGATATAACAACATTTATTAATACATATGAAGAAGATGAAGGCAGCAGTATGAATATTAAAGAAGCAGGGTATGTTGTTGTAAAAAAAGAAACTAATGATTTTGAAAAGCTAAAAATTATTATAAATGGAAAAGATAAATATAAATTTTCTAAGAATAACGAAGTGCAGCTAAAGGTATACGATGGAGATATAATAGAAGTTGATAGCTCTATGTATGATAAAGAGGTGGAGATAAAGATTGTAGGCATAAGTAAAAATGTTCAATTTCCTAAGCTTGAGGAGAAAATAATAACTAAAAATAGCATTGATTTGATTTCTTGGGTCAAAATAAAACCATAATTTTATTATATCAATACTTTGATTCATTTATACAATATTAAATAAACAAATAAATGCCCTTGAGTAGTGGTAATTTTTAATATATAATTATAAAGTAGACATGGAAATTAGGCATTAAGCCACTTATAAGGTGGTTATGTTTGTTAGAGGAGGATAAAATGAGGAACTTTGCAATTGCAATAGACGGACCTGCTGGTTCAGGTAAAAGCACAATAGCAAAAAAACTATCTGAAATATTGGACATTGATTATATAGATACTGGAGCCATGTATAGAGCTTTTGCTTTAAAGATTCTTAAATGCAATATAAATATTAACGATATATCTAGCTTAAATAAAGTCTTAAATTCTACCATCATAGATTTTAAAGACAATCATATTTTCTTAGATGGACAAATTGTAGATGAAGAAATCAGAAAAAATGAGATTAGTGCAGGTGCCTCTGATGTAGCTAAAATTTTCCAAGTAAGAGAAAAGCTTGTTGAAATTCAAAGAAATATATCTAAAGACAGAAGTATTATAATGGATGGAAGAGATATTGGTAGTGTAGTTTTACCAGAAGCGGAGTTTAAATTCTACATTACCGCATCTATTGAAGAAAGAGGTAAAAGAAGATATAAAGAACTAATACAAAAAGGCTACAATGTTAATTTAAACGAGATAATCAAAGAAATAGAAGAGAGAGATAGAGCAGATAGCACTAGAAAAATTGCACCTTTAATAAAATGTAAAGATGCAGTTGAAGTGGATACAACAAATAAAACTATTGATGAGGTAATATCAGAAATGCTAAAGATAATTGACAGGAGGGCAAATAATGTCATTATATAGTATTGCTAAGGGAATACTTAATGTAGTTTTTAAGTTTTTATTTAGAGTAAAAGTAATTGGAGCTGAAAATATACCACTTAAAGGTAAAGTAATAATTTGCTCTAATCATGTAAGCTTATTAGATCCTATTACTGTTGCTATTTCTGTACCTAGAAGAATATATTTCATGGCAAAAAAAGAATTATTTGAGAATAAAATCTTAAGGAAACTTCTTGAAAAATTAGGAGCATTTCCAGTAGACAGAGAAGGTGCTGATTTAGCTGCAGTTAAAAACTCTTTAAGAATATTAAAAAACGAAAATGCTCTTGGTATATTTCCTGAAGGGACTAGAGTTGATAAAGAGAATATTGACAATGCTAAACCCGGAGTTACCATGATTAGCATCAAAGGAAAGGCACCAATTATTCCTATTTATATAGATACTAGGTACAAGCCATTTAAGCAAACCAAAGTAATCATTGGGGAACCAATAGCTTTAGATGAATATTTTGAAAAGAAGTTAAATATGAATAATTATTACGATTTAAGTAAAGAAGTTATGAGCAAAATTTATAGTCTTAAAAATTCTGTAATAAATTAGGAGGAAACATTTTGAAAATTATTATTGCGGAAAATTCTGGATTTTGCTTTGGAGTTAAAAAAGCAATTGATTCTACACAAAAAATTTTGAAAGAGAATAATGAAAACACTTATTCTTTAGGACCTCTTATTCACAATAATCAAGTAATAAAACTTCTTGAAAATAAAGGACTGCAGGTTATAGAAAACATCCTAGATGCAAATGAAGGACGAGTGATTATCAGATCTCATGGCGTTCCATTATCAGTTTATGATACAGCTAAGGATAAACAACTAGATATTATAGATTGTACTTGCCCATTTGTTAGAAAGATACAGAGTAAAGTACAAGAGTACAGTGAAAAAAACTATCAAATCGTTATCATTGGAGATCCCAATCATCCTGAAGTCATAGGCATAAATGGCTGGTGCTATAATAATGCTGTAATAATAAATAGTGAAGAAGATATTGAAGTTATGTCAAATTATGATAAAATATGTATTGTAGCACAAACAACCTTTTATGAAGATAAATTTAATGCTCTAGTAAATTTAATTTCACATAAAGGAAATACAGTAGAAGTATTTAATACCATATGCAACGCAACTCATTTAAGACAAAAATCCTGTGAAGAGATAGCCAGAATATCAGATGCAATGGTGGTGATAGGTGGACACCACAGTTCTAATACGCAGAAACTTGTTGAAATTAGTAAAAAATTATGTAATAATACTTATCATATCGAAACGGTAGAAGAATTGCCTTTTGATGAGCTTAAAAGATTCAAAACTATAGGATTAACAGCAGGAGCCTCTACTCCTAGCTGGATTATTAAGGAGGTTTACGATAAAATGAGTAATTTAGAAGATATGAATGAACTGATGAAAGCCATTGAAGATACAATGGTAAAAGTTCAAAGAGGGGACACAGTAAAAGGTAAGGTTATATCATTAAATGATGATGAAGTAATGGTTAACATTGGTTATAAGTCTGACGGTATTATTAAGAGAGATGAATTATCTAATGATCCAGACATAAACCCTGTAGACATACTATCAGTAGGTGATGAAATAGAAGTATATATTATTAAATTAGATGACGGCGAAGGAAATGTAATTCTTTCAAAGAAAAGAGTCGACACAGTAAAAAGCTGGGATGAATTAGAGCAAGCTTTTAATGATAAAGCTATTATAAATGCTAAAGTAATTGAAGTTGTTAATGGTGGTGCAATTGCATTAGTAAAAGGGCTTAGAGGCTTTATTCCTATTTCTCAAATAGCAAATAGATTTGTGAGTGATTTACAGGCTTTTTCAGGTAAATCTTTTGATGTTAAAGTAATTGATTTTGATAAGAACAAAAAGCGAATAGTACTTTCAAGAAAAGTTGTTGAAGCAGAAGAAATGGAAAACAAGAAAAATAGACTTTGGAAAACCATTGAAAAAGATCAAATAGTTGAAGGTCAAGTAAAAAGGATAACTGACTTTGGTGCTTTTGTAGATATAGGTGGCGTAGATGGTTTAGTTCATATTTCTGACCTATCTTGGTCTCACGTAAAGCATCCAAAAGAAGTAGTTAAAGAGGGCGATTTTGTTAAGGTAATAGTATTAGATACTGATAAACAAAAAAATAGAATTTCTTTGGGATTAAAACAAGCATCTCCTCATCCATGGGAAAATATATATGAAAAATATAATGTAGGAGACATAGTTGATGGTAAGGTAGTTAGACTAGTTGACTTTGGTGCTTTTGTAATGCTTGAAGAAGGCATTGAAGGTTTAGTTCATATTTCACAAATTTCTGATAAGCACATAGCTAAACCATCAGATGAATTAAAAGTTAATGAAAATGTAAAAGTAAAGATATTAGATGTTAACAAAGAGGATAGAAAAATCAGTTTAAGTATAAGAGAGGCTTCCACTAATGTACCAGAAGAAACTATTGAATATAAAAGTGATGATAATATTACAATTGGAGATATAATTAAAGAAAACGAATAGAATGAGGTAGAAGCCTCATTCTTTTTTTTGAAAAAAGAATAATTTTTTAAAATATGTAAAGAATATTAATGACCTCACAAATACATCAAGACCCCCTTTATATAGTTTCCTGTGGTCTATTGCCACAGGTCTTTTTTATTGATAGAATATATATATTGCTTAATAGTAAAGAAGAGAGGTCAGAAAATGGACAAGTATGAACAATTTAAAAAACAGGTTTATTCACTAGTGGGAATAGACTTATCAAGTTACAAAGAAAAACAAATGAAACGGAGAATTCAATCCCTTTTATCGAGAAACAATTACAAGGATTTTGATGATTATTTCGAAGGACTAAAGAAGGACAATAGATTACTTGACGAGTTCATAAATTATTTAACAATAAATGTATCTGAATTTTTTCGAAATCCTACTCAATGGGATGTATTGGAAAAGGAAATACTTCCTGAACTAATAAAAAATAATCGTAAGCTTAACTTATGGAGTAGTGCCTGCTCAACTGGAGAGGAGCCTTATACTCTAGCAATGCTTCTTACTAAATATTTTGATTTAAAGGATATTAAAATTAAGGCTACGGATATTGATTTGGGAGCAATAGAAAAAGCTAAAATGGGAGTATACAGCGAAAAGAGCCTTCAAAATGTCCCCAAAGAATTTGTACATAAATATTTTGAAAAAGTGGGGAACAGCTATAAAATACATCAATCAATCAAAGATTGTGTAGAATTTAAACGCTTAGACTTACTTCAAGATAGGTATCCTGATAATTGTCAGCTTATTCTATGTAGAAATGTGTTAATTTATTTTACTGAGGAAGCTAAAGTAGATATATATAAAAAGTTTAATGAATCACTTAGTACTGACGGAATATTATTTGTTGGGAGCACAGAACAAATAATTATGCCAGACAGATATAATTTTAAACCAGCAAAAACATTTTTTTATAAAAGAATTACCTAAGAAAAGCTACTGTGGTCGCATTATTAAATAGTATTTGTAATAATAAAAATTATAAATATATACTGAAAGGGGAGAAATATTTTGGAGGTTTATGATTTATTAAAGCTTTTATGTGAAGAGTCAGGAGTATCTGGACATGAAAACCATGTTGCAGATAAAATTATTAAGGCTTTTAGTAACTATACAGATGAAGTCTATACAGATAAAATTGGAAATGTAATGGCAGTTAAAAAAGGCGAAAATAGCTCTAGTAGAATTAAAATAATGATTGCTGCTCATATGGATGAAATAGGATTGATGGTTAAGGACATTGATGAAAAAGGCTTTATTAGGTTTACTACAATAGGTGGCATAGATCCAAGAACTCTGTTGGCACAAGAAGTTATTGTTCATGGGAAGAAAAATATATTTGGAGTCATTGGGGCAAAGCCTCCTCACTTACAGGATGAAACTGAGAGAGAAACTGCAGTTAAAACTGAGGATTTAACTATTGATGTTGGATTCTCAAAAGAACAGCTTGAAGGCTTAGTAGATATAGGAGATACTATAACAATTAATAGAGATATTGTTAAACTACAAGGTAATTATATAAGCGGAAAAGCATTAGACGATAGGGCCGGCATCGCAGCCATGTATGAATGTGCAAAGGAACTAATGTGCTTCAAGCATGAGGCTGAAGTTTATTTTGTTTCAACTGTACAAGAAGAAGTTGGTGTAAGAGGTGCAACAGTAAGCACATATAGTATAAATCCTGATATAGGTATTGCAATAGATGTTGGATTTGGTTCTTCTCCAGATATACCTAAAGAATATACTTTAGATATGGGTAAGGGACCAGGGATAACTATTGGAGGGAATATTCATCCAAAACTAAGAGAAAGACTTACAGAAACGGCGAAATCATATAATATCCCATATCAGTTTGAAATAGATCCAGGCCCTACTGGTACAGACGCAAGAGCTATACAAATTACAAGATGCGGCGTTCCTACATTGCTGATTTCTTTACCTTTAAGATATATGCATACCTCAATTGAAACAATTAATATTGAAGATATCAAAATGACTGCAAAGTTGTTAGCTAGATTTATATATGATATTTCTCAAGAAAGCTTGGAGGGATTATTATGCTATTAAAAAAGCTTACAGAAGCTTGTGGCGTTTCAGGAAATGAAAAAGAAGTCAGAGAGCTAATTATTAATGAAATAAAGGATTATGTTGATGATATCCAAGTAGATAGAATAGGTAATATTATTGCATATAAAAAGGGTACTATGGATTCACCTAAAATAATGATAGCTGCACATATGGATGAAGTTGGTTTAATGGTTACAAAGATTGAAGAAAGTGGACTTATAAGGTTCACAAATGTAGGAGGAATTGATCAAAGAGTTCTTGTTTCAAAACCTGTTTTGGTAGGTAAGAAAAAGATAAATGGTGTAATTGGTGCTAAACCATTTCATTTACAAAAAAGAAGTGAATGGAAAAAAGCTTTGGGGTATAAGGAACTATATGTAGACATAGGAGTAAATAATAAAGAAGAAGCTGAAAAGCTTGTTAGCATAGGAGATTATATTTCTTTTGCAAGTAATTATGTAGAATTTGGAGATAATTTAGTAAAAGCAAAGGCTTTAGATGATAGAGTTGGTTGTAGTATATTAATAGACCTTCTTAAAACAGAAAGAAAACTATCTATTTATGGTGTTTTTACTGTAATGGAAGAGATAGGCTTAGTTGGAGCTGGTCCAGCTGCATATAGGATAGGACCAGATATTGGAATAGTTCTAGAAGGAACCACTTGCTCTGATGTTCCAGAAATAGAAGGACATTTACAAGCTACAGAACTAGGAAAAGGGCCAGCCATTTCTATTATGGATAGAACAACAATATTTAACAGAGAATTCAGGAGCTTTATTATAGATATTGCACAAAAAAACAACATACCTTTTCAGCTAAGAAAAACTTCTTTTGGTGGAAATGATTCTGGAAAAATACACTTAACAAAGGAAGGTTCAATAACTGCAACGATTTCAGTTCCGTGTAGGTATATTCATTCACCTATTAGTGTGATGAATAAAGAGGATTTTAATAATGCAAGTAAGCTTTTAGGTTTATTAATTGAAAATCTTGAAAAAGGAGGCTTTAATAATGAAATTTAATGGGGAATTATTAAAAAAACTAGTTGATGCTTTTTCTCCCTCTGGCGATGAAAGGATAGTTGCTGAGATTATTAAAGATGAAATAAAGAGTTATGTTGACGAAATAATAATTGATAGTTTAGGAAATCTTATTGCACATAAAAAGGGAAATGGAAAAAAAGTCATGGTCGCTGCTCACATGGATCAAATTGGCTTATTAATAACTGACATTGATGAGAAGGGATTTTTAAGATTTACTAATATTGGTGGTATTTCACCATACATATCTTATGGTCAGCGTGTAGTATTTAAGAATGGAAGAATTGGGATCGTATATGCTGAAAGTATGGATGACATGAGTAAGCTAAAATTAGAAAACATGTATATTGATATTGGCGTAAATTCAAGAGAAGAAGCAGAAAAAAGAATCGGTATTGGAGACACTTGTGTATATATATCACAATATTATGAAGATGAGAATAATGTTATTTCAGGTTGTCTAGATGATAGAATAGGCTGTTACGTGTTGATTGAAGCGTTGAAAGATCTAAAAAATGTAGAAAATGATATTTATTTTGTTTTCACTACACAGGAAGAAGTAGGATTAAGAGGTGCAAAAACCTCTGCATATAGGATAGATCCCGATTTCGGCATTGCAGTGGATATTACGGGCTCAGGTGATACGCCAAAAGCAAAAAGACTTGCAGTAGGTCTAAATAAAGGAGCTGCTATTAAAGTAAAGGATAATAGCATAATTGTAAATCCGAAAATAAAGGATTTTATGGTAGAGGTTGCAAAAGAAAACAATATACCTTATCAGCTAGAAGTTTTAGAATATGGCGGAACAGATTCTGGTGCTATTAATCTTACAAAAGAAGGTGTTCCAACAGGTGCAATATCAATTCCTACTAGATATGCCCACAGTGGTAGTGAAACCATATCTAAGAATGATGTTAATAATTGTATAAAGTTACTGACAGGTATACTTAATAAAAAAATTGAATTTTAAATTTGGTCTAAAGGGTGGATTACCACCCTTTTAATATTTCATCTCTTAATCATACAACTTATTTGTAATAAATTGTAGCTAACATGACTATTTTATAAAAAAATTAAAATATTTGTTTGAATTTATCGGAATATTTTGGATGTTATTATAAAAAAAGTAAAGGAAATATTGATTTAATGAAGAATTTATTTAATAGTCTAAGTTTCTAGGAGGTGAATTCCATGTACGATACAGAAAGAGAATTTACGATTTCTGAAGTTTCTGAGCTAACTGGATATCCGGCGCATGTAATTAGGTATTATGAAAAGGAGTTTGAGCTAGAAATACCTAGAAATAGTGCAAATCATAGGTATTATACTTATAAAGAATTAGAGATTTATAATTACATAAAAGCACTGCAGGAAAAAGGATTTTCAAATAAGCAGATAAAATTAATAATGAGTTCTCCTGAAATATTAGTATCCAATGGTGAAACTGCTGTAACAACCATAACTAAAAAAGAAGCTGATATTGTTCCAAACTATACAGAAATCTGTTGCATGTTCAAAGAAATGATTTCGGATGAACTAAAACCTATTTTACTTGAAAAAGAAGATATGAATTTAAGTGTTATTAGTGAGCTTAGAGACGAAATAGTACAATTAAGGCGTGAAATCAGCAGTAAAGAAAGAGATGTTTTAATATGTGAAAATATAAAACTTAAAATGAAAGTTAAAGAAAAATCATATGAGGTAGTTGAATTAAAGGATAGGTTAAAAAGAGAACAAGAAACTAGTAGAGGAATTTTTAACAAAATATTTAGTAGAAAGTAAAAAGTTAAGCCTAACATCTTAGTTAGGTTTAACTTTTTTACTTTCTACCCTTAAATACATGTATAGTTTTTCATTATATAACAAAAACAAATTGATATAATTATTATCATTTCTTCAAAAAATAATTTTGAAAGTAGCTTTTGAGAGGAGAATGTATATGTTTCCCAATACACAAACTATTTCTTTGTTACCAAAAGAAATACAGATTTATAGAGACTATATTAATAATCAAACCGATCCAATTAAGCGAGAAGTTTTCAACTACAGCTTAGTATCTTATATTTCTAAATCTATAGAACCTTTTCCAGTTAATGCTGAGTGCTTATATGAAATCAATAGTAACCATATTCTACAATATTTTGCGTTAAGCTATATAAGACATAGGCAACAACATAAAAATAGCTTAGATTATACTTGTATTAGATTAGAAGATTTGTTTTATACTAGCAATTTTATTAAAGTTTTTTTTGACACTTTATTACCTATAAAGAAAGAGAGTTTAGAAAGTATATTTTGGATATTTCCTAAATTAGAAATCAAATACTTTGTATCAAATAACTTTTTTGAAGGTAATTTTAACAGCCACTTTTATGATGATACAACACTTATAAAGTTTATAATGATAATATCAGAGTTTTCTCAATATGAAGTTCATGAGCTAGCAGATAGTTCAGAGGATTATTTGAAAACTATTAACTATCCAACTCTTATTTTAGCTAATATAGGCTTGTATGAGAAAGGTATTATTAAAATAAAAGATGAAAATAATACAGTAGGAATATATCTAGATTTAAATTCTAAACAAGAAGAATGCCAAATTTTTTCAAATAATAGCTCATTTTTAAAACAAAGTATCCTTAATGTAATAAATAAAACCCAAAATTTAAAGTATAATATGGAGGATTTTTTATAGCTCTAAATTTACTCTAAACTACTTTTTTTTTGATGATTTGTTTGTTATAATTAGATTTAATTGCTATAATTGTACAAACAAGCATAAGAAGTATGAGGAGGATTTTAATGATAGATTGCATTAAGAAGTATTCAATAGTTACCTGGGGTTGTCAGATGAATGAACATGACTCTGAAAAAATGTCTGGAATATTAGAATCATTAGGATATGAGAGCACAAATATTAAAGAAGAAGCTGATTTAATTATTTTTAATACCTGTTTAGTTAGAGAAAATGCAGAATTGAAGGTTTATGGTAATTTAGGAGAGTTAAAGGCTCTAAAAAGAGATAAGCCTGATTTAATAATTGGTATATGCGGCTGCATGATGCAAAAAGAGGAAATACGTGATTTTATAAAAGATAAGTATAGATTTGTAGATATAATATTTGGGACTCATAATATTCATAAACTTCCTGAATTATTAGCTAATCATAATTTAACTACTAGGATGATAATAGATGTATGGGAAGATGGAGGCAATATTATTGAAGGAATACCTGCAAAAAGAAAATACGATTATAAAGCTTTTGTGAATATTATGTATGGTTGCAATAATTTTTGTAGCTACTGTATAGTTCCTTATACTAGAGGAAGAGAAAAAAGTAGGGAAGCAAATGATATTGTTAAAGAAATTAAAATGCTTGCTAATGAAGGATGTAAAGAGGTAACCCTTTTAGGTCAAAACGTTAATTCCTATGGGAAATCCTTAGAATCCAAAACTACTTTTGCGGAACTATTGTATTTGATTAATGATATAGAAGGTATAGAAAGAATAAGATTTATGACTTCACATCCTAAGGATTTATCTGATGAACTTATATATGCAATCAGAGATTGTGATAAGGTTTGTGAGCATATTCATTTGCCATTCCAAGCAGGTAGCGATAGAATTCTAAAGCTTATGAATAGAAAATATACTAAGAGCCAATATTTAAATTTAATTGAGAAAATTAAAAGTGAGATACCAGATATCTCTTTAACTACAGATATAATAGTTGGATTTCCAGGAGAAACTGAAGAAGATTTCTTAGAAACCATCGATGTAGTCAAAAAAGTTAAATTCGACTCTGCCTTTACTTTCTTATACTCTATAAGAGAAGGAACTCCAGCTGCTAACATGGATAACCAAATTTCTGATGAAATTAAGCATGAAAGACTAAAGAAGCTTTTAGAAGTTTTGAATCCTATAAGTAACGAAAATAATTTAAAGCTATTAGATACAGTTCAAGAAGTTTTAGTAGAAGATACTAGTAAAACAGATGATACTGTTTTAAGCGGAAGAACTAGAACAAATAAACTAGTGCATTTTAAAGGAGAAAAAAGCTTAATTGGGAAAATAGTCAATGTTCATATTGTTAATACAAAAACTTGGACATTAGAAGGCAATGTAATAAGTAAGAAATAGATGTACAAGGATATGCTTTTTATGAAAATAGGCTAAGATTAAATTAGCCTATTTTATTTACATTATTTTTACCATTAATAATATATGGTATAATAGTTAATAACGGCTATTTTGGAGGTAATTGATTTGAGTTTAACGCCAATGATGAAACAATACTTTGAAATAAAAGAAAACCACAGAGATTCTATTCTTTTTTTTAGATTAGGTGATTTTTATGAAATGTTTTTTGATGATGCTATTATTGCTTCAAGAGAATTAGAAATAGCACTGACTGGAAGAGATTGCGGTTTAAAAGATAAGGCGCCTATGTGTGGAGTTCCATATCATTCAGCAGATTCATATATAGCAAAGCTAATAGAAAAGGGTTATAAGGTTGCTATATGTGAACAAATAGAAGATCCTGCCAAAGCAGTTGGTATTGTAAAAAGAGATGTTGTAAGAGTAGTAACTCCTGGAACAATTATAGATTCCAATGTATTAGATGATAAGAAAAATAATTATCTATGCTGTATATACATGAACGAAAAGGGTTTTGGTATAGCTTATACTGACGTATCTACAGGTGATTTCTTTACAACTGAGAAAAGCGATGAAAATGGTGATATAATTAGTCCTCTTTTTGATGAACTAGGGAAGATACTACCAACTGAAATTATATGTAATACTCATCTTTATGAAAATACCTCTTTAACTATGAAAATAAAACAAAGATTTAATTGTATGATTAATGAATTTCATCAATGGGTATTTGATTTTGACTTTTCTAAGGAATCAATAAAAAGGCAACTATCAGTTGTTAATCTTAATGGTTTGGGATTAGAAGATAAGGATTATTCTGTAGTTGCATCAGGTGCTTTAATTGAATATTTAAGGGAAACCCAAAAAATTTCATTAAATCATATAAACAAGATAACCCAATATTCTTCTAAAAACTTTATGACTTTAGACATAAATACTAGAAGAAACCTAGAACTGACAGAGACTATTAGAGGTAATGTAAAAAAAGGCTCATTGCTATGGGTATTAGATAAAACTTCTACAGCAATGGGAGGAAGACTATTAAAAAAATGGATTGAAGAACCCTTGTTAAGCAGAAAAGATATAGAAAATAGACTAAGCATAGTTGAATATTTGACACAAAATATTATGCTTATAAATGATATTAGACTATTACTTAAGGAAGTATATGATATAGAAAGGCTTATGTCAAAAATTATTTTTGGAACCTGTAATGCAAGGGACTTAATATCTTTAAAAAATTCTATTAAAACTTTTCCTCAAATAAAAGAATTATTAAGTTCTTTAGATTGCGAAGAACTATTAAACATTAGCCTTAATATAGACGGCCTTGAGGATATTTATATGCTAATCCAAAATTCAATATTAGACGAGCCTCCATTTTCTGTGAGAGAGGGTGGATTAATTAAAGATGATTTTAATACAGAGATTAAATCCCTTAGAGAAGCTTCTGCCAAAGGTAAAGAGTGGCTATCAAAGCTAGAAGAATCAGAGAAAACTAAAACAGGCATTAAAAATTTAAAAGTTGGATTTAATAAAATATTTGGATACTATATTGAGGTTTCAAAATCAAATATTAAGTTTGCTCCTGATTATTTTATTAGAAAGCAAACACTGGCAAACTCTGAAAGATATATTACTCCAGAGCTAAAGGAAATAGAGGATAAAATTTTAGGTGCAGAAGACAAGATGATAGCACTTGAGTATGAAATATTTGTTAGTATCAGAGACAAAATAGCCTCTGAAGTTAAAAGAATACAGGACGACAGTAAAGTTATTGCACAAATTGATGCCTTAAATTCCTTAGCTCTTACTGCATATAATAATAACTATATAAAACCTAAGATTAATTCTAATGGGATTATTAAAATTAAAGATGGCAAGCATCCTGTAGTTGAAAAAGTTCTTGAGGAAGGGTTATTTGTACCAAATGATACACTTTTATCTAATGAAGAAAATAGAGTTTTAGTTATTACTGGACCTAACATGGCTGGTAAATCTACATATATGAGACAAGTAGCTCTTATAGTTTTAATGATGCAGATAGGTAGTTTTGTTCCTGCAGAAGAAGCTGATATATGCATTGTAGATAGGATATTCACTAGAATAGGTGCTTCTGATGATTTATCTCAAGGCCAAAGTACCTTTATGGTAGAAATGAGCGAAGTAGCTAATATATTAAACAATGCAACCAAAGACAGTCTTTTAATACTTGATGAAATAGGAAGAGGCACTAGCACTTATGATGGTTTAAGCATAGCATGGGCAGTAATAGAATATATAAGCGATAATAATAAAATTGGTGCAAAAACATTGTTTGCTACTCATTATCATGAGCTGACAGAATTAGAAGATAGATTAAGTGGAGTAGTTAATTATAAAATATTAGTACAGGAAAAAGGTGAAGATATCATATTCTTAAGGAAAATTCAAAAAGGTGGAGCTGATAGAAGCTATGGTATAGAGGTTGCAAAATTAGCCGGAGTAAGCAGTGATGTAATAAATCGAGCTTATGAATTACTAAATGAATTAGAAAAAAGGGATATTAATAAATCAGAAATAGCTCTGTCTTCTAGAGAGCGACCAAAAACTTCTAAGGATAAGAACAGCTTACAGTTAGATTTTTTTAGTGTAAAGGAACGTAATATAATTGAAAAGCTTAAAAGTATAGATGTCGCTAACTTAACACCCATAGATGCAATAAACATCCTATATAAGCTTAGTAAAGAATCAAATGAAATATAGGTGATATAAATGAACAATCAAATTAAACTTTTAGATAACAGTACAATAAATAAAATTGCTGCAGGAGAGGTAATAGAAAGACCTGCATCAGTAATTAAGGAGCTTATAGAAAATTCAATAGATGCTCTGTCGTCTTTTATTACAATAGAAATAAAAGATGGTGGGAAAAACTACATCAGAGTAACAGACAATGGCATAGGTATTAGTCCAAAATACATTGAGCTAGCTTTTTTGAGACATTCAACTAGTAAGATTAATGGTGTAGATGATTTACAATCTTTATCAACACTTGGATTTAGAGGAGAAGCCTTACCTAGTATTGCTTCAGTGTCTCAGCTGGAGCTCATTACCCGAACAAAAGATAATATTGGAGGAGTACGTATTTCTATCAATGGTGGACAAATAATAGAAAAAAACGAGATTGGATGTCCAATAGGTACTACTATAATTTTAAAAAATTTATTTTTCAATGTGCCAGTAAGACAAAAGTTTCTTAAAAGTGATGCTGCAGAAGCCTCTAATGTTAGTGATATAGTATATAAATTAGCTTTGGGTAATCCTGGAATTAAGTTTAAGTTTATAAAAGATAATAAAGTAATTTTAAACACTCCAGGAAATGAAGATATTAAATCTACAGCTTATAGTCTTTTAGGAAAAGAATTTGTAAGCTCTATGTTTGATATTGAATATTCTGGAGATGATATAAAGATAAATGGTTTAGTTTGTAAGCCTTCATTTACTCGTGGCAATAGAAACCATCAATATACTTATGTCAATGGGAGATATATAAAAAATGAAGATATAACAGAAATCATAGAAGATTTATATAAAACTCTTATTCCAATTAACCGGTTCCCAGTATATATAATTTATATAAATATCAGCCCTGAGTTAATAGATGTTAATGTGCATCCTACTAAAACAGAAATAAGGTTTTCTAATAAAGAAGCTCTTAAGAAAATATTATCTAATGCTATAAAAAGTACTTTTTTCAATAATACTTTAATACCAACGGTTACTTTACCAACAAAAAACAAGACAGAGGACAATTTACAAGAAAAACAGGAATCATTTCTAGACTCTGTTAATGTAGAAAAAACACAAATTTATCAACAAGAACAGTATTTACATGATATAGAAAGAAAGCCTAGTTGTAAACACAATAAGTCTATATCAGAAAATGTAGATGTCGATGCAAGTAGTATCATCAGGATTCTGGACTTAAGTGTAAATGAAACAGAAGAGAGTCTTTATTATGAAAATTCCGATAGAGATGAAGCAGTAGAAAATAATACTTCAATACCAGAATTAAGAATTATAGGTACATTATTCGATACTTATATTTTAGCTGAGGATAAAATCAATAAAAATTTATATATGATTGATCAACATGCTGCACATGAAAGAATAATGTATGAAAAAATAAAGCATCAGCTTGAGCTAGATAAAGTATATATGCAACAATTGATTACGCCCCAAATTATCAATATGTCTCATGGTGAGATGCAATTGTTTAAAGAAAACATCAATATATTTATGAAATTAGGATTTGATATAGAAGAGTTTGGATTTAATTCAGTTGCTATTCGAAGTGTACCACTAGTATTTGGTGTTCCTGATGCAAAAAACCTATTCTTAGATATTTTAGATAATTTAATGGATGAAATAAAAACCAGCTATGATATAAGACTCGATAAGATCATGAAAATGGCTTGTTCAAGTGCAATAAAGGCAGGTTATAACATGAAGGAAGTAGAAATTGATATCTTGCTAAATGATTTAAGAAACGCTGATCAGCCATATACCTGTCCTCATGGTAGACCAGTGATTATCAAAATATCTAAATATGAAATAGAAAAAAGATTTAAGAGAGTACAGTAAAGGATGATTTGATGAATGAAATGAAACCACCTCTAATCATAATAACTGGTCCAACTGCTGTTGGGAAAACTAGTATATCTATAGAGATAGCGAAAAAATTAAATGGAGAAATTATTTCGGCAGACTCAATGCAGATTTACAGATATATGGATATTGGAACTGCAAAGATTTCAAGGAGTGAAATGGAAGGGATTCCCCACTATCTAATAGATGAAATAAGTCCAGATGAAAATTTTTCTGTTTCAGATTTTCAGTTGAATGCAAGTAAATATATAACTGCAATATTAGCTAAGGGAAAGTTGCCTATAATAGTGGGGGGAACAGGATTATATATTAACTCTTTGCTCTATGATTTAGATTTTAGTCAAGCTGTTTCAAACTGGGAATTAAGAGATAATCTTTTTATGAAAGCAAAGCAATACGGCAATGAATGGATTTATAATGAGCTGAAAAAAATAGACATTGAATCAGCAAATAGAATACATATTAATGATACTAAAAGGATTATTAGAGCTTTAGAGATATTTCATGAAACGGGAAAACCAATGTCACATTTCTATAAAGACTTTAGAAAAGAAAACCACAAGTATAATATAGTATTTATTGGCCTTACTATGGATAGGAAACTGCTATACGAAAGAATTAATAAGCGAATAGACTTAATGATTCAAAAAGGGTTAATTGAAGAAGTCAAAAGTCTATTACATATGGGTTATAGTGAAAATCTAGTATCAATGCAGGGATTAGGATACAAAGAGATTATACAATTTCTAAATGGAAAGTGCAGCTTAGATGAAGCTGTTGAAATACTCAAAAGAGATTCAAGAAGATTTGCAAAGAGACAATTAACCTGGTTTAGAAGAGAAAAAAATATTAATTGGATAGATGTTCATGATTTTGATAATAAGGATAATTTAATTGAACATATTGTTGAATACATAAAGGAAAAAATTAATTAAAGTAGAATATAGAAAACAAACAGGGAATTTATATTTTAAGTTATAAAATTTATAATTCTATAAGGGGAGGGAAAAAAGTGAAAACTACTATGAATTTGCAAGATGTTTTTTTAAACAAAGTAAGAAAAGAAAATACTGTTATTACAATTTTTTTATTAAATGGTTATCAACTAAAAGGCCAGGTGAAAGGCTTTGACAATTATACAATAGTTTTAGATAGTGATGGTAAACAAAATTTAATATACAAGCATGCTATCTCAACTATTATACCAAGTAAATCTATCAGTTTTATGAATAAAAGCAGTGATAGCTTTGAATAGAAATTTCTATTTACAGTATACAAAGCCTTTTAAGTATATTAAGACTTAAAAGGCTTTGTTATATAACGAATAAGAAATTCTACTTAATATAGAGTACCAAGAAAAGCTTCTTTATTTTCAATGTCATTATTGTTCTGATTGAAACTGTTGTTATCATATGTTACAATACATAAGATAACAATAATAGAAGGTGATATGTTGAACAAGTATACAATAGATATATTATGTAAACAATATGCGATTGGTGAAAATATTATCAATTATGTATTAAGCAAAGATGAAATTCTTAAAAAGAACTATTTAACTCACATTGAAGAAGTCAAAGAATATAATCAATTTAAGATTATACATGCAATGCAGAAGGCTAGACTAAATGCTACTCATTTTAATTGGACAACTGGCTATGGATATGATGATGTGGGAAGAGAAAAGGTAGAAGAAATATATTCGTATGTATTTAATACTGAAGATGCTTTAGTAAGACCTACAATTGTTTCGGGAACACACGCAATAACCCTTACATTGTCTGGTATATTAAGACCAGGAGATGAGCTTCTTTCAATAACTGGAAGTCCTTATGATACTTTACAAAAGGTTATTGGAATAAAAGGTAAAGAGAAGGGCACACTTATTGACTATGGTATTAAGTATAGAGAAATTTCTCTTGATTCAAAGGGAAAAATAGAAATTGAAAAAGTGATTCAATCAATATCAAAGGATACTAAGCTAATATTAATTCAAAGATCTACAGGATATAGTGACAGAAATGCCATAACTATAGATGAAATAAAAGAGGCTATAGACAAAATTAAGGCATTCAATGATAAAGTAATTATTATGGTTGATAACTGCTATGGCGAATTCATTGAAACTAAGGAGCCTACAGATGTAGGAGCAGATATAATGGCCGGCTCTCTTATCAAAAACCCAGGTGGAGGTATATCTTTGTCTGGAGGATACATAGTAGGTAAAAGAGACTTAATAGAGCTAGTTGCTAATAGAAGTACAGCTCCTGGAATAGGTAAGGAATGTGGCTTAACTTTTGGCACCACTAGAAACACCTTACAAGGTCTTTTTTTAGCACCCATGATAGTAGGGGAAGCATTAAAAGGAGCCCTTTTAACTGCTTTAGTATATAAAGGCTTAGGATTTAGAGTAGTACCAGATATTAATCATAAGCGTAGTGATATAATACAAGCAGTAGAGTTCAAATCCAGAGAAAAAGCGATTAAATTCTGTCAGGGAATACAAAGCGCTTCTCCGGTTGACTCTTTTGTAACACCTGAGCCATGGGAAATGCCTGGATATGAGGATGAGGTAATAATGGCAGCAGGGGCTTTTATACAGGGTTCTTCTATAGAATTAAGTGCTGATGGTCCAATGAGGGAACCTTATTTTGCTTATTATCAAGGTGGATTAACTTATAGCCACTGTAAGTTGGGAGTAATGATGAGTTTAAATAATTTGTATAAAAATAATTTAATAGAAAAAGATAAGCTGGTTTATTAAGCCAGCTTATCTTTTTCTACTTTACTTTATCTTACGAAATACTCCTGTTACTTTACCTAGAATCGATACATTTCTTGTTATGATAGGTTCCATAAATTGATTTTCAGGCTGTAGCCTTATATGGTCTTTTTCTTTAAAGAATCTTTTTATAGTTGCTTCATCGTCTAAAAGAGCAACTACTATATCACCATTATATGCAGTGTTTTGCTGTCTAACTAGCACAAAATCTCCATCTAAAATGCCAGCTTCAATCATGCTATCTCCTCTAACTTTTAACATAAAAACAGATTCTTTTTCTACAAAGTCAATAGGTAAAGGAAATGAATCTTCAATATTTTCTACAGCTAATATAGGTTCCCCAGCAGTAACTTTGCCAACTATAGGTACATTTATTATTTCCTTTCTTGGAAATGGAATAATATTGTCAACTCTATCTAAAATTTCAATCGCTCTAGGCTTAGTAGGATCTCTCCTTATATAGCCTTTCTTTTCAATTTTTTCAAGATGCCCGTGAACAGTAGAGGTTGATTTTAAGTTGACAGCCTTACAAATTTCTCTTACTGCAGGAGGATATCCTTTAGAATATATTTCACTTTTTATGAACTCAAGTATTTTTAACTGAACCGACGATAAGTCTTCATACATAATGGAACCTCCCAACACTCTATTTTCTGCTATTATAACATATATATAAATAAATAGCAAACATTTGTTCTATATTTTTTTAAAAAGCATTGACAAGGAACACATGTTCTATTATACTAGAATTAAAGAACAAATGTTCTACAGATAACGGAGGTATAGCTATGAAACGTAAAAGAATTAGAATAGCAAATAAAAAAAGATTTACTATTTTTTTATCCTTGGTATTTTGCATTATAACTATTTTAACAAGCAATATATCTAAAATAAGTTTAGCTTATAGTTCAAATAATAATAACTACAAAGAAATGGCCATAATTTCTGGTGATACGCTTTGGGAAATAGCTAAAAGAAATAATCCCTATAATCAAGATGTCCGAAAGATTGTCTATGAAATAATGGAATTCAATAATATGAAAACAGCAGAAATAAAAGCAGGCAGTGTTATAAAAATTCCTACATACTAACATAAATCATAAAATAGGCCCTCAGATAATAGAGGGTCTATTTTACGCCAATATTACTTACTATCATTATCCTGCTGTTCACGTATTTTATTGGATAGGGGATTGCTTTTTACGGCTTTTCTTAATCTTTCATCGTCAATGTGAGTATATATTTGAGTTGTAGATACATTTTCGTGACCTAAAATTTGTTGTAAGGCCCTAATATCAACATTCCCATACTTATACATAAGAGTTGCTGCAGTATGTCTTAGCTTATGTGTAGAATAAATCTCAGTATCTAAACCAGCATCTTTAATATATTTTTTTACTAAATATTGTACAGTTTTATTGCTAATTCTGCTTTTCCTATTGCTTAAAAACAAGGCGTTTGGTGTTTTTACTCCTTCTGTAGGTCTTACTAATAAATAATCCTCGATAGCTTTTATACATGCATCATTCAAGTAAATTGTTCGTTCCTTGTTTCCTTTACCTACAACAGTTAAAGTATCTCCTTTGATCTTGTCAATATCTATACTAACCAACTCTGAAAGTCTTAGACCACAATTTAAGAACAGTACAATAATAGCATAATCTCGTTCTTTATAGGTTCCATCTATTGAATCTAGCAGGTTTTCTGCTTCCTCTAGCGAAAGATAAACAGGATGTCTAACATTTGTTTTTGGTGATTCTAAATCTAGGGCAGGATTATTATCAATAATTTTAACCTTTGTATTCAAATACTTAAAGAAAGACCTTATACTAGCAACTTTCCGAGCCTTAGCATGATTTTTGTTGTTACGATCCTTATCAACAAAAGATATAAATGCATATAGGTCTTGTAATGTGACTCTTTGAATTATACTTTCATCTACATCAGATATATTTATTTCGTCAAAGGGAATACTTTTATCAACTAATTTATATCTGAGCTTTAAAAACCGAAAGAGGGTACGTAAATCAAAAAAATACTCTTTTGTTGTGTTTTCAGATTTTCCTTTGATGGTTTCTATGTAGTTTAAAAAATCTTCTAATATTATTGGTAGATTATCCATATTTTCACTCCTTATTATACAAAATATACATTTTGTATAATAATATTCTACATTTTTTCGCAAAATCCTTCTACATAATCTACATATTTTAATATTATTTTTTTAATCTCTATAGTTTTCATATAATTTAGTAGAAGATTCACCGAATATTATAATCTGTTATTTAAAAAAAGCTCGTCACCATACATATTTTCAATCCTAAAAATGTTTTTCAACTAATTCATTAGATTTCTTACTATAACAATATCAAAATTCGCTTATTGGGCCTTAAAATCCATTTTAAACGTTTTTAGATGCATTTTGATATAAAACCATTATAAAGAAAAAATAAACGCCTTATAAGTCAAATGTAAGCTTGATTTATTTTTGAAATATAATAAAATTGCACTTTGATAATAAAACTTGATTTAAGAAGCTCTTTTTATTCTTTAGTCTTACAAATTGTTTTAATTAAAGCAAAGACAAGTTAACATAATTTTTTTATGTTAACTTGTCTTTGAATAAGCTTCTTTTATATTACACTAAATATTTTGTTACATTTTAACCTCCAGCTAATAAATGAATGACCTGTATTTCATCTCCATCATTTATTAAGACATTTGCATATTCTTGCTTAGGTATTAATTTGCCATTTACCTTTACAATAATCTTAGGAAAAGTATATTTCTTCATATCAAGAATTTCCTGTACAGTTAAATGCTCTTTCCATTCATGCTCCTTACCATTTATTAAAATCATTTTGTCCTCCTGTAAATTAGAGATGCTTTTCTACCACCTCTATTAATTCTGGTAAGTCCATTTTTATTTCCTTTAATTTTTCTATAGTAGGTATGCCATCCATTGTCCAACCTCTTCTTTTATATACTGCGTCTATTAGTTTTTCATATTGTTCTTCTCTATAGGCCCTAAGAATTTTAATTTTCTCTTCAGTGAACTTTCCAGTTGGATCATAATTTAATTTCTCCCTAAGCTGGTTATCATATCTTTCTTTCCTTGATTCATATTCTTCAACTGTTACAGGGCCTACAGAACGGTATGGGACTTTATCGTTTTCTCGTTTACCATAACCCATCCTTATATTAAAAATCCTTTGAAAATTGTACACTCTTTCTGATTGTACTATTAACTCTTCCTTATTAATATTATTACCAGTCATAGCATTGTACAAATCTACATAGTTTTGTACATGCTCAGGTATTTTAGCAGGCTCATCAGCAGAAAAATTACTAGCAGGTACAATATCATTCCATGGTAGCTTACACAACCCCATGAGACCAAACCAGGTTCTAAACATAGGGAAATAATGTAATGCTTCAGCTTTATCTTCAAAAGTTGGTATTTGATTGTTGACCATATCCATAAATATTAACCAAGCTTCGTCATGCTGAGGACCTTTATTTGTTAATCCATAACCTCCCTGCTGTGCAAGAGATTCTTTAGGCAGGTACTCAGAATACTCAAGTCCCTTCTGTTCCATACCAATATCCTCCAGGAAATCTTTGTCTGCACCGTACTCTTCAACAAATATCTTTTTAAGTTTTCTAATGCCTAATCCTGCTAATTTACCAAAACCTTCTCCCCTAGACATTTGATGAAGAAGTTCCATTGCAGCATCCTTATTGCCAAAAGTTAGTTCTAAGCCACCAGTAATATCTTTATCAATTATTCCATTTTCGTAGCATTCCATCAAAAAAGCTGTTATTGTAGCAAATGAAATAGTATCAATACCATATGTATCACAATAAAAATTACATTCTAATATATATTCAGGGTCAAAGATGCCACAGTTAGCACCTACGCCTGCTGCCGTCTCATACTCTGGACCATCAATTGTAACCTTATCCCCTTTATATGGTCCTGTTTTTAATTCATAGCCATCTGCTGCTTTAGCACATGATAAGGAGCAGCCATACCAACAACCATCAGGTTTACCTTGTGTTAAATAATTATCTCTAAATACATTAGAAGCAATTTTATAAGTATCTTTATGGCTTCCGTATTTATAATTGTGAACAGGCAATAGATCATATTCATCCATTACCTCAATTATATTAGCTGTCCCTACCTGTCTCATTCTGCACTGCTCATCATCAAATCGATTTATTTCTCTATGAAGTCTTAATCCGGTTCTGTTAATTTTAGCTTGATCTGCAGGGTTATTTAAATCACCTTTAACTCCATTAAACTTTACTACTAAAGCCTTAATATTCTTATCTCTAAATACTGTACCTATTCCACCTCTACCTGCCTGTTTAAGTCTTGTTACTTTTCTTCTTACATCATAAAAAGTAAAGTTTAATAATCCTATTAAAGTATTTTCCGCTGCTGTTCCTGCAGTTACAACAGCTATGTTTCTTTTATCCTCCTCGGAATCAGCATACATTTCTGTTAGCTGTTCCCCTAATACATGTGCATCTATAGCTTCTAGTGGAGCTTCCTCTATTCTTACAATGCCCTCGTTTCCATCAATATACACTACTACATCATTTTCTGCCTTTCCCTGTACCTTTAAAGCATCCCAACCAGCAAATTTTAATAGTGGTCCAAAATATCCACCTACATTACTATCTATAGGTATTCCAGTAAGTGGCGATATAGTAACTACCAAAGACTTACCTGCACCTGGATATTGAGTAATTCCTCCTATAGGACCGCTAGCAATCACTATTGCATTTTCTGGATCTGTCCATTTTGTCTCTGGACCAACACTATCCCATAGATACCATAGTCCAAATCCTTTCCCACCTATAAGTTTTTCTTTCATCATCTCTGTAACTGGCATAGAACTAATTTCATTGTCCGATAAGTTTATATACAAGCTTCTATTCGCATAACCTTTTTCAATTTTACCAAGCTCATATTTATATTCTTTAAGCAATCTTCGACTCTCTCTTAGTGCATCTATCGTCAATAGACTCTCCCCCTTAAAATTACATTGATATATCTTCTATATAAATTGCATTTGCAGGGCATTTTTTAACACATAATCCACAAGATATGCATTTAAAAGGCTCTGTAAGCTCATCGTGATAGAACATAGCTCCTTCATTACAAAATCCTACACACATTAGACAGCCTACACAGATATCTTTTCTTATTCTAACAATTCCTCTATTATCCCTATAAATGGCCTCTACTGGGCAGATATCAATACATTCTCCACATTGAGTACAAGTAATTATTTCATTATTCCCATCAACTATTTCAGTTACTTTTAATGAAGCTTTTTTCAAATTTTTTTCTTTAAAGTATGCCTGAGAACAAGTTTCTTCACACAGATGACATCCTATACAACGCTCTTCTATTTTTGCTAAAACCTTCAAAATACCACCTCCAATTAATATAAAAGTTATTAAACCACAGAGGGTTCAAATACAAGCTCACCTTTTTCAAATCTATCAAGATTAAGCTTACTAATATCGATTGTAGTTTTCTCTCCTAATATTTGTTGCGAAACTAATAATCCAGTCATAGGTCCAAGCATAAAGCCATGTCCACTAAAGCCTATAGCAAGATAAAAGCCTTCTAAGTTTTTTACTGGACCATAGATAGGATGCTTATCAGGGGTCATATTATATAACCCTGCCCATTGCCTTATAACTCTAAGCTCACCAATAGGAGGCAAGAGCTTAGTAGTCGTTTTGGCCATTTCATCTAAGAATTGCCAGCTTGATGTTGTTCTTAAATCCTTAGGTTCATCCTCATCCCCCCTGCCCATAATAAATGACCCATGTGGCGTTTGCTGACAATAAATATTTAAGGAAAAAGACATAACCATAGGTTCTTGCATTGGTTCTACAGGCTCAGTTACTAGTATTTGGTGTCTTTCTGAATATACAGGTATGTCTATATTGACCATATCCGCTATTTTCTTAGAATAGCCTCCTGAAGCATTAACTACTATATTAGTTAATATTTCGCCTTTGTTAGTAATAACTCCTTCTATTTTTCCGTTTTTTGCTTTGATTCCTATGACTTCTGTAAATGTATATATATTAACACCTAATCTCTTAGCAGCCTTTGCATAAGCATCTGTAGTTAAAAAAGGATTTAAATGACCATCCTTTTGACAGAATGTTGCACTTTTAATTATTTCAGTATTTAAATAAGGAACTATTTCAGCAGCTTCCTTTGGAGTTAGATATTCTACCGGTATGCCTAATGACTTTTGAAGCTCAACATTCTTTTTAAATTGAGCATCCTCTTTTTCTGTAGATGAAACTATTAAATATCCTCCTTGCTTAAATTCAATATCACCATCATATTCTAGTTCTTCATTTGCTTTTTCAAAAAAATTTATGCTTTCCATGGCTAAAAGACAATTCATTTCAGTTCCCCACTGTTGTCTTACACCTGCTCCACATCTTCCTGTGGCCCCACTTGCTATATAGTTTTTCTCAAGTAATACAATATTCTTGACCCCTTTTTTAGCTAAATTATATGCTATTGAACATCCTGATATTCCTCCACCTATAATTACTACATCAGCAGTTTTAATCATAAGCTCCACCTCCTGATACAATTTGTTTTAGCTTTATTCCTGTAACAGGAGGTCTACTTACACTAACTTCTAATTCGGCTATGCTTCTCCCAGTATAGTTTGCAATTTCTCGCAATATAAGTTGGCTACAGGTTCTTCCCTGGCAGGGTCCCATACCAGCTCTAGAAATTCTTTTTATTTCATCAACTGTTCTATATCCTTCTTGAATTAATTGTCTAATTTCTTCTAAAGTTATGTCTGAGCATCTACAAATTATTGTTTCATTACTCATAGGCTTAGTCCCCCAATCTTATATTTCTAAACTCATATAAAAACTCTCTATTAACTACTATATCAATAATAGCTGTTTTATCAAAAAATTTTGGCCTTCGTACATCAGCTACCTTAACATCTGTAATATATTTACCTTCTCTGTCTAAGCCTTTTACAATATCTCCTTTATTAGGAAGAGGCAAAAATTCAAAGGGTATTTTAAATAAAACCTCCTTATTTGAATAACTTCCATCTACAACCATGATTGCTAACCCTGGGCATTTTCCTACACATATACTACATCCATTACATTCTTCTTCATTAAGTGAAGGTAAGTCATTGATATCGTACATTGGATTCATAGCCTTCCTAATACAAGAAGTAGAACATGGATTACAAGGAATATGCTGAAAGCATTCTATTATAGCAATCGGTCCTTTGTTTATTCTTTCTATGCTTGGAAATGCATTTTCAATCAAATTCCTAGTCGGCACTCCTGTAAACTCAATCATCTATATCACCTCTCTTACAACTTTGCTTATTCCTGTTCTTATTTTTTCTCCTGCTGTGCCTGAGCGTAAAGAGTCAAGCTGTAAAATATAATCTCTTTTTAATTCAATATAGTTTTCATGCTTATTGCCGATATTTTTTGAAGCACATAATCCAGCTAAATATCCTTCAACCATTGCACTACTAGCTTCTTCAACACCTGACACGTCACCTGCTACATAGATACCTTGCTTTGTTGTTTGATAATCTTCATCTCTAATTGGCACTAGCCCACCTAACTCTGGTATGTATTTCGTTTTACAGCCTGCTTGCATAATTAATTCTGTTAGAGGGGTAAGTCCTACAGAGATACACATAACATCAACACTAAATTCTATTTCCGTGCCTTCTATTGGTTTCCATTCATGATCTAATTTCCATATTACTGCTTTTTCTAGATAGTCATTTCCTATTGCTTCTTTTACAGTATATCCTGTTAATATAGGAACTCCCATTCTTCTTATTTTAGATGCGTGCACAAGATATCCGCCAATTTTTGAAGAAGCATCAATTATGGCTGCTACTTCTACACCAGCCTGCATAAGCTGATAACTTACTATAAGTCCAATATTGCCTGCTCCAACCATCAATACCTTTTTTCCAGGCTTTATTCCATACACGTTCATGAGAGTTTGAACAGCACCAGCACCATATATACCTGGAAGATCATTATTAGGAAAGGCTAAAACTTTTTCGCTAGCACCTGTAGCCATTATAGTAGCACTAGGTTTTACCTTTATATAATTATGATTATAATCTATAGTTAATACTCCATCTTCATATAAGCCTAGTACTGTGGCATCAGTCATTATCTCAATATTACTTTTATATGTCATTAAATCATTTAGTAAAATTTTGGATATCTCTACTCCTCTTTTAGATGCATATTGTTTTTCTGAACCAAAAAACATATGGGTCTGCTTAATTAATTGCCCACCTAAATTTTTATTCCTATCAATTAAAAGTACCTTTGCGCCACTAGATGCAGCACTAATGGCTGCACATAAGCCTGCAGGCCCACCTCCTATTATTGCTATATCAACGTATTTCATAATCAATAACCCCCTTGCCTTCTTGGATTTCAACTGACATGCCTTCTTTAAGCTCAGTAATGCATGTTCGTACATTTGGTTCTCCATTTACAATCATAATGCAAGAAGAGCAATTTCCAATAGCACAATAAAATCCTCTAGGCCTGTGTTTAAATAGGCTTTTACCTAATACTTTTATCCCTGCTGCATGTAATGCAGCAGCAATGGTTTCACCTTCATAGCCCTCTAACTGATTACCGTTAAAAGTAAAGTTAATTTTTTTACCTCTACTAAATTCCAAAATGGGATGCTCCTCAATCCTCACAATCTCTCCCCCTTACAAAATACAGAATAAATATTATTACTATCCCTTTAGAATTTATTAAGCAAAATATGTACCAATTTGAAACTGTGTTAAATCTCTATTTTATCAGTTTAGGTTCAAAATGTTTTTGCAATAGTCAGAAAATTGACGTATTTTTAGTGTTAATATTATAGAAAAGACTATATAATAGATATATCAACAGTACAAATTAAAAGCTATAAGAAAACCGTCAATTTTTTGACCCATAGTCCAAAAACTGACGGTTTTAATTATGCTTCTATATTGTGTTTTTTCATCTTAAAATACAATGTACTCCTTGGAATATTAAGAAATTCAGCTGCTTTTTTCTTGTTGTAGTTGCTATTATTTAAAGCGTTTAATATTAGTTCTTTTTCTTTGTTATTCATTTTATCATTTAGGCCTGTTGAATTTTGCCGTAATGTAGATAATATGTCCCAGTTTTGGGCAGTTAAATCATTTGGAAGATAACTAATGTCAAACTTATTATGCTTTGACAAGATTACAATTCTCTCAATAAGATTTCTAAGTTCACGTATGTTACCTTCCCATTCATGATTTATTAATATTTCCATTGTGTCTTGAGGCAGTTCAATTATATTAGTGCCGTAGGAAATACAAAATTCTTTAATAAATTCATTTGCCAATAGAGGTACATCTAGTTTTCTTTTTCTTAATGGAGGAAGATCAATAATTACTGAATTAAGTCTATAATACAAATCCTTTCTAAATAAACCCTCATTCATAAGCTTTCTTAAATCCTTATTTGTTGCAGCGATTATTCGTACATCTATTTTAACAGAGTTTTCGCTACCAATTCTAGTTATTATGCCATCCTCAATTACTCTTAATATTTTAGGTTGCATATTTAAAGGCATATCTCCAATTTCATCTAAAAATATAGTTCCTTTATGTGCAAGCTCAAATTTACCAGCTTTTCCTTCTCTAGAAGAACCGGTAAATGCACCTCCTTTATACCCAAAGAGTTCACTTTCCATTAATTCTCCAGGTATGGCACTACAATTTATTGGAACAAAGTATCCTTTACGACCACTCTCCATATGTATAGCTCTTGCAAACACTTCTTTACCAGTACCACTTTCACCTGTTATAAGCACATTAATTGTAGACTTTGAAATATTCTTACTAAACTCAATAATCTCTCTAAATTTCTTGTCATTACCTATAATTTTAGAAAAGGCAAATCTACTTTCATTTAAATTTGAAACTTGATCTTCAAGGACCTGTAGGTTTAACTGTGTTTTGTTCAGTAGTTCAGATATTCTTATTAATTCAGAGATATCCTTATCACAGCTTACCCCTCCTATAATTTCATCATTATCTAGTAATGGTTTAGCACTAATTATGTTGTAGCAACCTTCTCTAGGACTATTAAAAATATTCTCGTAAGTATTGCCTTCTTCTAATACTCTAGGTAATAAAGCACTTGGAAATATCTCTTTTATATTTCTATTAAATATATTTTCTTTTTCTATTTTGTATAGATTTTCAGCGCTTTTATTCCATACCAATACATTTAAATCTTTATTAACCACACATATTGCATCATGTATATTATCTAATATATTGACAAACAAGCCTTGTGTTTTGTTAAGTAGGTTGTTATAAAAAATTATCATATCTTTTGGACAAATTATCCCTCTAATATTGTTATCATCATATACAGGAATAATCTTATTGTAGCCTTTTATAAACAAGCTAATTACTTTGCCTACAGTATCATCTGTTTTTATAGTTTCAAGCTCAGTAAATTTATTATTTTCTAAAAATTTATCTAGAGATATATTTTCATGTATAATATTAATTAAATCTATAAAATCAATCAGAAATTCAGTATTGTTTTTTCTTTCATCATTGTCTGTTATAACAACACAATCCACTTCAGATTCTTTCATTCTTTTAATAATATCATTAGGACTATCTGTTTTACTCACTTTTAATATTTTGTTTTTCATAATATCTTTTACCTGCATATTGTCTAAAATAGCGTTGATAAGCTGCATAAACTCACCCCTAGCTATATAATATCAAAGCCTAATACTTTTTTAAAGTAGTTTAAAACTATTATGTATAAATATGTGCAAAATACAAAATCTTCGCATCCAATATAAATAGAGGTCTAGTTCATATCCTATACCTCTACTATGTTTTCTATTAAGCTATTACTTTACGTTTTTGTTGGTATAAATTATATAATAAAACCAAGTGTAGATTTTAATTTATTGTTTCATATGTTATAACACGCTCAAATTCATCTAATACATCTTGAGGTGGTTTTTCAGATATAGTTGAAACAATTACAATAACAATACAGGATATTAAAAAAGCTGGTAGCAATTCGTAAATACCAAATATTCCTCCCATTGGTTTAATAATCAGCTTCCAAATAAAGACCATAATACCGCCAGATAACATGCCTGCAAGGGCGCCGGCTCTTGTAGTCTTTTTCCAG
Source organism: Proteiniborus ethanoligenes (assembly GCF_900107485.1). Lineage (NCBI taxonomy): Bacteria > Bacillati > Bacillota > Clostridia > Eubacteriales > Proteiniborus > Proteiniborus ethanoligenes. The sequence goes on along the minus strand of NZ_FNQE01000009.1, from coordinate 56,214 downwards.
AACAGCGAAAATAACATAGTAGGTCCAAAAGTTGAACCAAAACCTGCCCAAGCAAAAGAAACTAGGGTAAAAATAATGCTATTTTCATCTAAAGCAATGAATATTGAAATAACAGCTATTGAAATTAAAGTGATTCTAGTTACATTTAAGACTGTTTTATCAGTAGCATTTCTTTTCATAATACCTTGATAAATACTTTTTGAAAAAGCTGAGGCAGCAATAAGTAAATATGAATCTGATGAGCTAATAGTAGCTGCTAGTATACCTGCCATAATAACTCCCGCAAATAAAGGTGCAAAAAACTCAGTAGACATTAAAATAAACACGTTTTCAGATAAGCTTTGTGTTAGAAGAGCATTAGGAAATAATGTTCTACCTATAAGACCTATTGATACAGCTGCAGTAAGAGAAATGACAACCCATACAGTTGCGATTCTTCTTGATAAAGTAAGCTCGTTTGAATTTCTAATAGCCATAAATTTTAATAATACCTGTGGCATACCAAAATATCCTAAGCCCCAAGATAGGGTAGATATTATAGTTAAAAGTCCATAGGTTCCAGCTTCACCAAATAAAGGCTTACCGGTTTCTCCAATTTGTTGGACACCATCAATAAGCTTAGGTTGTGCGATTCCAAAGAAGTCAAAAAATCCTGGTATTCCCTTTATGTTTTCAACAATAGCTGGGATACCTCCTGCAATAGTAATACCAGTTACTAGCACAGCCACTAATGCAAAAATCATTATAACTCCTTGCATAAAATCAGATGCACTTTCTGCCAGAAAGCCGCCTATAAAAGTATATAGAACTACAAATAAGGCTCCTGCTATCATCATGTAAATATATTTTATACCAAACAAGGTACTAAATAGTTTACCTACTGTGACGAAACAACTTGCTGCATAAACAGTAAAGAATATTAAAATAAAAATTGCTGCTATTGTGGACAAAACTTTTTTTTCTTCTTTAAATCTGTTACTAATAAAATCAGGAATTGTTATGGAATCTCCTGCAATAGTTGAGTATCTACGAAGCCTTTTAGCTACAAACAACCAATTTAAATATGTCCCTATGCCAAGGCCTATTGCTGTCCACATTGCATCGCTTAATCCAAACCAATATGCAACTCCAGGTAGTCCCATCAATAGCCATCCACTCATATCAGAAGCTTCAGCTCCCATTGCAACAACCCATGGTCCTAATGACCTGCCACCAATAAGATAGTTTTCGCTACTTTCACTAGCTTGCTTTGCATAATATACTCCAATACCAATAATAACTGACATATATAAAAGCATTGCAATAAAAATTTGTGTTTTTCCTTCGCTACTCAATTAAAATCCTCCTTTCTATTTTCATTTATATTATGGAATATTTATTACTTTCAAACATATTAACATAGTAAACATGCTATTATCAATGTTAGATATATTTTTAACGATACTTTATTGAGTTATTAGTATAAAACCTTATTTAGAATATATTTTGAAAATAAAATCTTCATAGAGCTTACTTCAAAAATAAAAGATATGAGTAAATAATCTCATATCTTTTATTATGCCTATATTTATTTTAAAATTTCTTCAATCCTCTTTAAACCTTCCTCAATATTCTTCATTGAAGTTGCATAGGATAATCTAACAAAGTCATCTGCACCAAATGCAGAGCCTGGTATGACAGCAACCTTACCTTCTTCAAGAAGTAGATTTGCAAAATCTAAGGATGTGTTAATTGTTCTTCCTTTGATATTTAATCCTTTTAATTTTGATATATTAGCCATTACATAAAAAGCACCTACAGGCTTTTTACATGAGAGACCATTAATAGAATTGATTTTTTCTACCATGTAGTCTCTTCTTGCAATAAAATGTTTTTTCATTTCTTCAATTATAAATTGATCACCGATTAAGCCTTCAACACTAGCATATTGGGAAATGGAACAAGGATTTGAGGTTGTATGACTTTGTATATTAGTCATAACCTTTACTATCTCTTCATCGCAAGCAGCATAGCCAATTCTCCAACCTGTCATCGCATAAGCCTTTGACATCCCATTAATTACTATTGTTAGTTTCTTAATCTCTTCACTAAATGAGGCTATACTTATATGTTTGTGACCATCATATACTAGTTTTTCATATATCTCATCTGAAATAACAAATATATTGTTTTTAACTGCCCAATTAGCTATTTCCTTAAGCTCATCCTCATTGTATACTGTACCAGTAGGGTTACTAGGACTGTTAAGTATTAATGCCTTTGTTTTTGGAGTTAATACATAATCTAAATCTCTAACACTAATTTTAAAGCCATTCTCTTCCTTTGTTTCTATAGGTATAGGTATACCATCACATAGCCTAATAAATTCAGGATAGCTTACCCAATAGGGTATAGGCATTATTACTTCATCCCCTGGATTAAGAATAGCAAATAATGCATTGAAAATTGATTGTTTTGCTCCGTTTGATATAATAATGTTGTTTGTTTTGTAATCTAAATTATTTTCGCTTTTAAGTTTTTGACATATAGCTTTTTTCAACTCAGGAATACCAGATGTAGCTGTATATTTTGTATTTCCTGACTGTATAGCTTCTATACCAGCATTTTGAATGTTTTCTGGAGTATTAAAATCTGGTTCTCCTGCCCCAAATCCTATTACATTTATCCCCATTTCTTTCATTTCTTTAGCTTTTGCAGTAATTTCAAGAGTTACAGAAGGGTATATCATTAAAGCCTTTTTAGAAAGATTCAAATTCACAATAATCATCCTCCATTATATTGAGTATAAAAAACCATATAAATACAATTCTATGTAAATTTTGAAATTCCTTTTTAGAATTTGATAATAAATAATATTATTTTTTATATATATCAGATAAAGTGTTTTGAATTATTGTAAGTGAATCTTCAAAAAAGGGTTTATATAACAATTTTATTTTTTTATAATGTTCAAATCCGCTATCAGTTATTTTATAGTATCTAATTGACCTTTTATCTGGCTCCTGCCACCATCCTTCTATATAATTATTCTCTTCTAACTCTCTTAATAGAGGATATATCATACCTGGACTAGGTTCCCATCTGTTTTTAAGCCTAGATTTAATTGTTTCAATGATTTCATTACCATAGTAGTGTTTTTCCCTTAGCAAGTGCAAGATATACAGTTTAACAAAGGATGTAGTACTTAATTTCGATGGAAATTGTCTGTTTCTCTCATTCTTATATTCACTCAATCTTATTCTCCCCTCCTTTATAATATTGTGCTCTATCATATAAAAGCTTAACTTGATTAAAATCTACATAATAGTCACCAAGTACTGGGATACTATCAATAAATTTGTCATGAAAATCAGAGCCACCTGTTATTATAAGTTTATCCTTATGAGCTATATCACTGTATTTCACAACTTCTTCTATTGAATGTTTAGAGTGTATTGCTTCAATACCGTCAATATTAAGTCTTATGGCTTCTTCTATTGCTTTTTGATTTTCTATGAGACCTGGATGTGCAATAATTGCTGCACCACCAGCACTATGTATTAAATTAACACCTTCTTCTATTGAAAGTCTATATCTTTCAACAAAAGCTGGTTTAGACCTTCCAATATATTTTTCAAAAGCTTCTTCTATAGAGCTAACATAGTTTTTTTTAATCATTGCTCTGGCTATATGAGGCCTTCCAATGACGCCTTTCCCAGCGATTTCATGTATATCAGCAATAGATAATTTAAGTCCTAATGCATTAAGCTTTTTGACTATTTTTTCGCCTCTAAATAATCTGGATTCCCTTAAAACTTTTGTTTTTTCTATAATTTCTTTACTTTCATAATCAATAAAATAACCTAATATATGTATTTCTTCATTTCCGAAAATACAACTAATCTCTATACCTGGTACTATAATAATATTATATTGTTTTGCGCTTTCAATAGCAGTTGATATTCCTTCTATTGTATCGTGATCAGTAATTCCTATTGCCTTAATATTCTTTTTATAAGCCCACTCTACAATTTCAAAAGGAGTTAATATTCCATCAGAGGCTATTGTATGGACATGTAGATCAGCTTTCATTATTAACTCACCCTTTTTAATCTTATTAGTAATTGTATACGTTTTTATTATTATTTTACCCTAATTATTATTAAAATAAAAAAACCTGCACATTTTAATGCAGGTTTTTTTTATTACCTTGGTTCAACAATTAACTTAATAGCTGTTCTTTCTTCCCCATCAATCTCAATGTCAGTAAACGCTGGTATGCAAATTAGATCAACACCACTAGGAGCAACAAATCCTCTAGCAATAGCTACTGCTTTCACTGCTTGGTTTAGAGCACCTGCACCTATAGCTTGAATTTCAGCAGCGCCTTTTTCTCTTAATACTCCAGCTAATGCTCCAGCAACGGAATTTGGATTTGATTTTGCTGATACCTTTAATACATCCATTAAAATAGCCCCCTTAAATTATAATATTTATTGCAATATGATTATAATATTCTACAAATAACAAAAAAATCCTCTTTTATTTACTAAATATTTTCAAAATATTTTAATTTTGGGATATTAAAAAAGAGAAGACATAGTCTTCTCTATTTTGCATATTCAATAGCTCTTGTTTCTCTTATTACGTTTACTTTAATTTGACCAGGGTATTCTAACTCATTTTCAATTCTTTTTACTATTTCCCTAGCCGTATGAATAATTTGATCGTCATTTATGATTTCAGGTTTAACCATTATTCTAATTTCTCTTCCAGCTTGTATAGCAAATGATTTTTCGATACCTTCAAAAGTATTTGCTATTTCTTCAAGCTTTTCTAATCGTTTAATATAAGCTTCTAATGTTTCTCTTCTAGCTCCTGGTCTAGCAGCGGATATTGCATCTGCAGCCTGTACCAAAACAGCCTCTATAGTTTCTGCTTCCACATCCCCATGATGTGCTTCCATAGCATGTATTACTTCTTTAGATTCTCGATATTTTCTCAATATATCTGCCCCAATGGCAACATGTGGTCCTTCTACTTCGTGGTCAACAGCTTTTCCTAAATCATGTAAAAGACCTGCTCTTTTAGCTACTTTTATATCAGCACCTAGTTCAGCTGCCATTAGCCCAGCTAAGTGAGATACTTCAATAGAGTGTTTAAGTACGTTTTGGCCGTAGCTAGTTCTGTAATTTAATCGACCTAATAGCTTAATAACTTCTATATGAAGTCCGTGTACTCCCGTTTCAAAAGTAGCTTGTTCTCCTTGTTCTCTAATATGGTTGTCTACTTCTTTCTTTGCTTTTTCAACCATTTCTTCTATTCTAGCAGGATGTATACGACCATCGATAATTAGTTTTTCTAGAGCAACTCTTGCTACTTCTCTTCTAATTGGGTCGAATCCAGATAAAATAACTGCTTCAGGAGTATCATCAATAATTAAGTCAATACCAGTTAATGTTTCTAATGTTCTAATGTTTCTTCCTTCTCTACCTATAATTCTACCCTTCATTTCATCATTTGGCAATGAAACTACTGTTACTGTAGTTTCTGCTACGTGATCAGCTGCACATTTTTGGATAGCATAGGCAATAATTTCTCTTGCTTTCTTTTCGCCTTCCTCTTTCGCTTTGTTTTCTATTTCCTTTATCATTATTGCTGCATCGTGTGTTATTTCTTTTCTTATATCATTCAATAGAAACTCTCTTGCATCTTCAGATGTAAGGCCGGAAATCCTTTCTAGCTCTTCTATTTGCTTAACATATAGTTCGTCAATTACTAGCTCTTTTTGTTCTAAATCCTTTAATTTCTTTGCTAATGATTCTTCCTTTTTTTCTAATGACTCACTTTTCCTATCTATAGATTCTTCTTTGTGAATCAGTCTTCTTTCTTGCTTTTGGATTTCCATTCTTCGTTCTCTTATTTCTCTCTCTAAATCATTTCTAGTTTTATGAATTTCTTCTTTAGCTTCGAGAAGCAACTCCTTTTTTAAAGTTTCCGATTGTTTTTTGCCTTCTTCGACTATTCTAGAAGCTTCTTCTTCGGCATTTTTTATTTTTGCTTCGGCAATTGTCTTTCTTATATATATACCTAATAAAACTCCAATTGCTAAACCGCTAACTCCAACAACTCCTGGAATCACTATTGGTAAAATGATAAAGCACCTCCTTTACTATTAAGTTTTCAAGTTTCAAGCTTCTCTTTTCATAACACTTACATTCTTACAAAATAAGTAGAATATAAAAATATAAACCGAGTAATCTCGGTTTAAGAGATCCTACATATTGGTTTGTAAAACATATTTGTAATGCTAATATAAGCATATTGCTATACGATTTTATTGTATTACTTTTTATTTTATATGTCAAGTAAATAAATAAATGGCGCAACATGCGCCATTTACACAATATAATATTTATTATTCATCGTTTTCACTAGAATCATTAGTGGGTTTAACTGCCGCTACATTTTGAAGGTTATATTTTTCTCTTATTTTTTCTTCTATTTCATTAGTTATGTCAATATTTTCACGTAAAAATTCTTTTGCATTTTCCCTACCTTGCCCTAGTCTGTTAGAGCCGTAGCTATACCAAGAACCAGATTTATTTATGATTTCAGCTGTTACACCTACATCTAGAATATTTCCTTCCTTTGATATGCCTGTACCATACATAATATCAAATTCTGCTTGTTTAAAAGGAGGTGCGACTTTATTTTTAACTACCTTTACCCTAGTTCTATTACCTATAATATCTTCTCCTTGCTTTAAGGATTCCGTTCTTCTAACTTCTAATCTAACAGATGCATAGAATTTTAACGCTCTACCACCAGTAGTGGTCTCTGGGTTTCCAAACATAACACCTACTTTTTCTCTCAACTGATTAATAAATATAGCTATAGTATTAGACTTCTTAATTGCTCCCGCTAGCTTCCTTAAAGCTTGAGACATTAAACGTGCCTGTAAGCCTATGTGGCTATCCCCCATTTCTCCCTCTATCTCTGCTTTAGGTACTAATGCAGCCACAGAGTCAATTACAACAATATCTACCGCTCCACTTCTGACTAAGGCTTCGGCTATTTCCAAGGCTTGTTCTCCAGTATCCGGCTGTGATACTATTAAATCTTCAATATTGACTCCAAGGTTTTTCGCATAGCTTGGATCTAATGCATGTTCAGCATCAATAAAAGCGGCTGTTCCGCCTATTTTTTGTGTCTCTGCAATAGCATGTAATGCAACAGTAGTTTTACCTGAAGACTCTGGACCATAGATTTCTATGATTCTTCCCTTCGGTAATCCTCCGATTCCTATTGCAATATCTAAATCAAGAGAACCCGTAGATATTGCTTCAACATTGAGCTTAGAATCTTCTCCTAGTTTCATTATAGAACCTTTTCCAAATTGTTTTTCAATCTGACTTATAGCCATTTCTAAAGCTTTCTTTTTTTCGATCATAAAGTATTCCCAGAAAAACTGGGTTCACCACCCTTATCATTATTCGAACAAATGTTCTATTTAGATTATATAATAGTATTAAATATTAGTCAAACATTAAATTAACTCTAATAAATATTTCCTTATAAGGTTAAAAGCAGAATTTGCAAATCTCTGTCTGTTTGTTTCCCTGCTTCCATTAAAATTATTTTTAATAACTATATGCCTTTCTTTAGTTGCTAAACATATATATGCTAATCCTACAGTCTTATCCTTAGTTTCACCAGAAGGGCCAGCTATTCCTGTGACAGAAACACTAATATCAATTGGGCTGTTATTTAATAATCCTTTAGCCATTTCAACTGCAGTTTCTTCACTTACAGCCCCATAATTATTAAGAGTCTCTTGGCTTACATTTGCTTCTTCTATTTTTGACAAGTTACTATAAGTTATATATGATCTTTCCAAAACTCTAGATGCTCCAGGGATGCTTGCTATTCTTGAAGTAATAAGTCCTGCTGTACAAGATTCACAGAAACCTATTTTAAGTTTTCTTTCATTTAGCATTTTAAATATAACTTCTTCAATAGTTTCATTATTATAACTATATATGTATTCTTTTATCCTTTTATCTAGCTCTATTTGCATAGTGTTTAAAAGCTCATTTGCAGCCTCAATACTGCTGGCTTTTGCAGTTAATCTAATATCTACTTGTCCCCTTCCAGCATAAGTGGCCAAAGTAGGATTAGTCTGCTCATGGATTAAATCTGCTATTTTTTCTTCTAATAATGATTCACCAACACCTATAGTTCTTATTATTCTTGATTTTATAATAAGATTTGATTGTAATTTTAGCATTGGAATTGCATAATTGTTAAACATTGGGATTAGTTCTACTGGTGGACCAGGAAGTAAAACTAATATTTTTTTGTCTTCTTCAATATAAAAACCAGGTGCTGTACCAAAATCGTTATTTAATATTCTGCTGCCTTCAGGTACATAGGCTTGCTTTTTGTTGGATTCTGGCATTATTCTATCAATAAAAAAATCATTAATGCTCTTTAAAATCTTTTCATCTAAATACATTTTTTTATTAATGGCTCTACATACTGCTTCTTTTGTACAATCATCCTCTGTCGGTCCAAGTCCTCCAGAAAAAATTAATATATCTGCTCTTTTTAAAGCATTTATAGTAGTTTCTAATATCCTATTTTCATTGTCTCCAACTGTAGTTTGATAATAGACATCAATTCCCATTTCTGCTAATTTTTCAGATAAAAATTTAGCGTTTGTATTTAGAATATTACCTAAAAGTAGTTCTGTTCCAACACTAATGATTTCAGCTTTCATGTAATCACCTCGTAATTTACTGTTAACTATTTTAATTACTTATTGCTGGATAGAAATACTTTTTTATTTTTATATATGTAGTCTGCGCCAGAAATAATTGTAAACAAAACTGCTAAAACTACGGCAACTTTGTCAAAAGGTAAGCCTATTTTATTAAATGGGAAGTTATTAATGAGCAGAGAAATAATTGCTACAATTTGAGTAATAGTCTTAATTTTTCCCCACCAGCTAGCTGCAATCGTAATACCTTCTGAAGCTGCTATTACTCTTAGTCCAGTAATTGCAAATTCTCTAGCAATAATAACAACTACGACCCAAGCAGATAGTTTACCCATTTCAACAAGAGAAATTAATGCTGCTGACACTAAAAGCTTATCAGCTAATGGATCCATAAATTTCCCAAAGCTAGTGATTTGGTTCCTACTCCTCGCGATATATCCATCTAAAGTATCTGTTAATGCTGCTATTATAAAAATGCCTGCAGCAATATAATCTGCATTTGAAATATCTAAAAAAAGAAAAAACATGAAAACAGGAACTAGAAATATTCTTATTATTGTCAGTTTATTAGCTAGATTCATTCCAAACATCTCCTAAACTATTTTATTGATTATTAAATGTTAAATTATACTTTTCATAGGTTCAATTTACTAACAAATTCATTTAATTGTTCTAATGCATTTTCAATATGGCTGTACTCTATAACATCATCATATTTATCAATTTTCTCAATAGAGTATCTGTACAGAGGATCATAATAACTAATCATAAGTTCTCTTATAACTAGAGAATAGTTTTTATTGTTTAACTCTTCAATTAGTACATTAACCTTTTTAATTCCCAACTTCTGAGTTAACCTCATAATTGCTTTTTCTATCTCTATATCTTTACTAAAGGAAGATATGGAGATATAATCATCCATAATGTTTTTTACTCTATTTTCTAAGCAGGTATCTATTAAAATGTGATACCCTTCCTCCATATCTTCCATAAGAAAATTGGGGATTACGGCTCTTCCTACTTTTTTGCTTTCGCTTTCTATGAAAACATAGTTTCCTACAAATTCTTGGAATTTTTTCAAAAGTAAAGATTCAAATTTTTTTTGAGAATATGATTGGCCTTCAAAAGCAATATTCCCAAATACAGAACCGCTATTATGAGCAAGTTCCTCTAAATTTAAAATTGACTTTCCCTGCTTCTCTAATAAACTTAATATTTTTGTTTTCCCTGTACCAGTATAGCCATGTAAAACTATATATTTGAACTTCCCCTTATAATTATAGAGTTGTTTTACAACATACTTTCTATAGCTTTTGTAGCCTCCTTTAATTAAATACACTTTAATTCCCATAATTTCTAACACTCTAGCTATCGAATTACTTCTCATACCTCCTCTAAAGCAAAATAATGCAATATTTTTATTGCTTTTTCTTATCTCATCTGCTTTATCATAAAATGTTACTAGCTTACGAGAAGCATATTCTAAGCCAATTCTTTTTGCTTCTTCTTTATTAATTTGAGTATAAACATATCCAACATGCTTGCGCTCTTCATCGTTTAAAACAGGAATATTATACGATCCTATAATCGTATCCTCTTCAAACTCACTTTCACTTCTCACATCTACAAAAACTAAATCATTTCTATGTAACGCTTCATCAATATCTATTTCTTGTATCATTATTCCACCTTCTAATAAATTAAATTGTCTTTAGTAGATTAATCCATCTCTAGTTCCTCTTTTGTAACTAAAACCTTTCTAGGCTTACTTCCTTCATATCCTCCAACAACTCCTCTTATTTCCATTTCATCTATAATACGAGCTGCCCTTGCATATCCTATTTTTAATCTACGCTGTAGTAGTGAAATTGAAGCCTGACCTTCATCTACTACAATTTCTATTGCCTCCGGAAGAAGCTTGTCAGATTCATCTGTCGCAACTTTAAAATTGTTGTTTATTTCTCCTACAATTTTTTCTTCATAATTTGGACTGTATTGACTCTTTAGATATTCAACAAGTTCATTAATTTCTTCTTCACTGATATAAGCACCTTGTATTCTTACTGGCTTTGACTCTCCTACTGGATAGAATAGCATGTCTCCTTTACCTAGTAGTTTTTCAGCACCTCCCATATCTAGAATAGTTCTTGAGTCTGCTTGAGATGATACAGCAAAAGATATTCTTGAAGGTATATTAGCTTTAATTGTTCCTGTAATAATATCTACTGATGGTCTCTGAGTGGCAACAATTAAATGTATCCCTGCCGCCCTAGCCATTTGGGCAAGTCTACAAATATAATCTTCAACTTCTGATGCAGATACCATCATTAAATCTGCAAGCTCATCTATAATTATAACTAGTTGAGGCAATTTTTCCATTTCTGAGTTGTTAATAGCTTTATTGTTATAAGATTCCAGATCCCTAACATTATTTTTTGCAAATAAATTATATCGCTTTGTCATTTCTTGTACTGCCCAATTTAGTGAAAAAGCAGCTTTTTTAGGGTCAGTAACGACTGGAATCAATAAATGTGGTATACCATTATATATACTGAGTTCAACAACTTTAGGATCTATAAGCAATAGTTTAACCTCATCTGGCTTAGCTTTGAAAAGAATACTAGCAATCAAAGTATTTATACAGACACTTTTACCGGAGCCTGTAGCCCCTGCAATAAGTAAGTGTGGCATCTTTCCAATATTAGCCACAATAGGCTTTCCTGCAATATCCTTCCCTAAAGCCATAGGAATTAATGTATCTACGTTGTTATATTCTTTCGACTGCAATATTTCTTTAAGACTTACTCCTGCTTTATGCTTATTAGGAACTTCTATTCCTATCGCAGATTTACCTGGTATAGGAGCCTCCATTCTTATATCTGAAGAGGCAAGACTTAAGGCTATATCATTAGTTAAGCTAACTATTCTACTTACTTTAACCCCTGGTGCAGGCTGTATTTCATATCTAGTAATACTTGGTCCTATGCTTACTTGCAATACCTTCGCTTCAATTCCAAAGTTACTTAATGTGTCTATCAGTTTATTAGCATTTAATAAAACTTCCTTTTTTTCAGTGCCTTTATTGTTAGTTTTTATATCTTTCAACAGTTCTATACTGGGTATTTGATAATTGTCATAGTTTACTTCCTCTGAAGTGTTGCTTATTTCAATGCTTTGTTCTTCTTTATCAATTAGGCTATCTTCTTTTTTTTCTATTAAAAGTTTACTATCAGTATTGTTTTTAGTATAATCTAAAACTCTAATCTTACTATCATTATCACTAGAGGAAGTTGTATTTACAGCCTCTTCACTTTTCACAACTAAATTATCAATAGTAATATTGTCTGCATATTTCAGATGGTCTACGGTCTCTTTTTCTTTGTTTTCAATACGAGTAGATTCTTTTACTCTATCCGATTTTTGCTTTGAAGTTATTAGAATCTTGCCTATTGTGACTTTAGCCAATTTTAATATACTAATATTGGCAAATACTAAAAAAGATATAATAATTATTGTTACAATTACAATATATGACCCAATACTTCCAAATAAGCTTAAAAATACATAAGACAAGGAAGAGCCTATGACTCCGCCTCCAGTAGCTAATTTACCTGAGAGAATAGCAGAATCACTTGCATCAATTGATAGCTTAACCCTATCTAAAAAAGATAATCCATCAACAAATGTTAAAAAATTTATATCTATAATAGTTAGCAAACTAATATAGGATATAATTACAGTAAGGAATCTTTTAAAATAGGCTTTTTTATTTAATATAAAAAGCAAACCTATTAAAACTATAATAATCGGAAAAAAATAACTCCCTAAACCAAATAGGGTTATTAGGGTTTTTCTAATGGCAGCTCCAAAAAAACCAGTGGATTTGCTATACATACTTATTAAAGACAGAAGCCCTATAGAAATAATTATTATCCCAATAATCTCTATTTTAACATTTCTTTTTCCTCTATCACTATTACTTGTTTTTTTTCTAATTTTAGCTTTAGCCATATAATCACCCCTAGTTAGTTTATTTCTACAGAGGAATTTAAAATCCTTTAAGATTATTCATGTTGTTCAATTAAAAAAACTGTTTAAATATTATAATAGAACCAATTATCCAAACATAATATGAAAAATAATGAAGTTTGCCTTTTTCTAATACCTTTATCAAGATATTGATTGCAAAAACACCTGTAATTGCAGATATTGTTACTCCTACAATCAATGGTAAATCTATAGCGATAGCTGAGGATTCAGATAATGCATCCTTTATTCCTAATAATCCAGCCCCAAAGGTAGCTGGTAAGGCTAATAAAAATGAAAATTTAGTTGCTAATTTTTTATTAAATCCTCTAAAAAGCCCTCCAACTATTGTAGAACCAGACCTAGATATTCCTGGTGTAATAGCGAAGCCTTGGAATAGTCCTATTATTAGTGCGTCATATATCTTCATATCATTTGCTTTTTTATTTCTAGGAGGTAGCTTTTCAGCAGCCCATAATAAAATACCAGTAACAATAAGAGCTAAACCTACTATTGTTACAGATGAATATAGTTTTTCGAAAAAATCGCTAAACAATATCCCTATTATTCCTGTAGGGATACTCCCAACTATTATCATTAAACCTAGTCTTTTATACTCATTATCTATACGTAATTTTCTATATCTAAACAAATCATATGTAAGTATAAAAAATTCTTTAATAATTATTATGATATCATTAAAATACACTATAAAAATTGATATTAATGTTCCAAGATGAAGCATTTCAGCAAAAAATAAATTCCCCTCCTGTATTTTAAACAGACTCTGGAGTAAGACTAAATGTCCTGAACTACTTATTGGTAAAAATTCTGCTATCCCTTGAAATATCCCTAAGATTATTGCCTGAAAAATTGTCATGTCTAATATCCTCCTGCATAAAATTAAAGTGCTAATGATGATCATTAACACTTTTATGATGTAATTATAACATAATATATATAAATATTCTATTTAAATTAGCTATCACTATCTTTATTAATAAGCTCTTTAAGCCTTTTTAATGCTTTACTGAAACCACCTACTTCGTTTATTAATCCATAATTAACTGCTTCTTCTCCAATAAGTATAGTTCCTACATCATTGGCTATTTCATCTGTATCATACATTAGCTTTAAAAGTGTTTCTTTATCTATATTTGAAGTTCTTAATATAAATTTTATTATTCTCTGCTGCATTTTTTCAAAGTATCTAAATGTTTGAGGTACTCCAATAACTAATCCATTCATCCGAATAGGATGAATTGTCATTGTAGCTGTTGGTGTTATAAAAGAATAATCACTAGAGGTAGCTAATGGCACTCCAATACTATGTCCACCACCTAGTACAAGGGAAACCTTAGGTTTACTTAAGCTATTAATCATTTCTGCCAGTGCTAAACCAGCCTCCACATCTCCTCCAATAGTGTTTAGTATTATAAATACACCCTGTACTTCTGGATTTTGTTCAGCTGCTACTAGTAGCGGCATTATATGTTCATATTTTGTGGCTTTCTTATGTGGAGGAGATATTACATGACCTTCAACTTCTCCAATGATTGAAATGAACTGTATATCTTGGGGGGTTACTGGCAAATTTGGTATCCCTAGAGTTTTTAAATTTTCAATACTATCATTATCTGAATTTTCATTAGGGGAATTATCATTACTTTCCTCATATTGTTCATCTTTATCTAAAAACATAAAACCCGAATCGTATTTATCCATTATATTCCTCCTTTGGACAGTAGAATAATTTAGTAATTTAAATCGTTTTTCAAGAGTATTCTATTAATATAGTGTATACTAATATAAAAATTATATGCTTATTACAAAAAACAAACAGGCTAATTAGTCTGCTTGTTCAATAAAATTCATTATGCAATGCATATATTGATTTCTCTGTGTCTTCATCTTTAACAAGACACCAAATAGTTGTATTAGAATCAGAGGATTGTAAAATTGATACATTAACACTTAAAAGGGCGTTTATTATTTTTGCCATTACTCCAGGAAGTCCATTAATTTTATGACCTATGATACTTATTTTACAGCAATTATTAATCACTTTATATTTGTAGTTACCTTCTTTGAGAATTCTTTCCATAGGCATAGAATGTTTTTCGTCTATTGTAAATACTTTTTTTTCAGGTAAAATGTTTATTAAGTCAATACTGATATTGTTTTCTGCAATTATGTTCAATAATTTTTGTAAATATTCTTCATTATTATCTAGTTCAACAGTAATCTGTGCCCTGTTTCTTTTGTAAGTAATTGCTGTTATTAATCTTTCTTTTACGCTACTTTCTTCATCACTTTTATTACAAAATCCGATAATAGTTCCTTTGCAGTTGATGGAAGTATTTTTGATTATCACTTTTAGATTGGACCTCTTTGCTACTTCAACTGCTTTTGGATGAATAACTTTAGCACCTTCTTCAGCTAATTGATACACTTCTGAATAACACATGTTATCAATTAATTGAGCATTAGGAACTATTTTAGGATCTGCTGTCATTATACCTTCTACATCAGTATATATCTCCACATACTCACATCTAATAGCTTCTCCTATTATTAATGCGCTTGTATCACTGCCTCCTCTTCCTAGAGTTGTTATATCACCATCTTTAGTGGCTCCTTGAAAACCAGTAACAATGACAATATTATTCTTATCAATTGCATCTAATAATTTTTGAGGAATAACGCTTATAACATTAGCATTACCAAAATTATTATCTGTTAAAATGCCTGCTTGAGCGCCAGTTAAAACTATGTTGTTATAACCATTTGCACTTAATATGCTAGAAATTATAGTAGCTGAAATAATTTCTCCGCAGGACATTAACAAATCTAGTTCTCTTTTTTTACAATATTCCTCATCTATTAAATTTATAAGTGAATCTGTTGAATAAGGATCACCATTTCTTCCCATTGCTGAAACTACTACTACTAACTTATGTTTATTGTTTGCTTTTTCTATTATTCTATTTATTACTTCTCTTCTGCTTTTCTCACTTGCAACTAACGTTCCCCCAAATTTTTGCACAATAATACTCATATTCTCACCTCTAATGTAAACGGGTTAGATGCATTATGTTAATCTATAGTTTATTATATGTTTTTAAAAGTATATTGTGATTTTATACAGTAAATATCCTTTTACTTCTAGCCTCCTCATCTAGTTCAATTATGATCATATCATTTCCTATTTTTCTTATAGATGACCAAGGAATTTCTATTCCTCCTTTGTCATTTAGACTAAAAATTCTAAATTGACTTCTTCTATCTGGTACTAATAACGCTAATATTTTGCCGCTTTTATCATCAATAATTAAATCAGAATCAGCAACTATCCCTAATCTACCTCCATCATTCAAATTAACTATCTCTTTACCGCCTAATTCACTTAATCGCATTATAATCCCTCCTTATAAATAGCTTAGTATATATTATGAGGAGGAATATTATATTATGATTTATCAATTATGATAAGGTCAATTATGATTTGTTTTGTAATAAAAAAAGCTACTAATTAAATAGTAACTTTTTCAACTCTAAATTAATTTCCTTTTCATCCAAATAATTACCAACATAAGCGATGTTGTATTTGTTTTTATCAAATACTTTATTTATGATATGTTTTATATCTTCTGCTTTAACTTTGTCAATTTTAGTCAGTATTTCCTGTGGTGATGTTATCTTGCCCAATAAAAGCTCTGACTTTCCTATTGAGGTCATACGACTCGATGTACTTTCAAGTCCTAGTATATAATTCCCTTTTAACTGTTCTTTTGATTTATATATTTCTTCATCTGATAAGTATTCTTTTTGAATTTTATTAATATTTTTAATAATTATATCTACAACTTCTAGAAAATAATCTGGATTCAAAGCAGCATAAATAGTTAGTATTCCTGTATCCTTATAAGAGGATGGATATGAATATATAGAATAAACTAGACCTCTATCTTCTCTAATATCCTGAAAAAGCCTAGAACTCATACTTCCTCCAAAGATATTATTTAATACCAATAATGCATATAATTCATCTTTTCCTTGTGCAACTCCTTCTGTACCAATACAAAAGTGAAGCTGCTCAATATCTTTTTTCTTATTGGAGATATCATGAAATAATTCTGGTTTTCTATATTTTTCAATTAGATTCTGCTTAGTGCTCCAATTATTAAAATACTTTTTTATTAATCCTATTGTTTCATTAAAATTAAAATTACCTGCAATAGATATAACAGTATTTGAAGGAGAATAAAATTGTTCATAATAATTTATTAAATTATTTCTAGTCATCTTGTTGAGAGATTCTTCACTTCCTAATATAGGCAATGATAGGGTGTTACCGTCAAAAATAGTTTTAGACAATAGGTCATGTACTAAATCCTCAGGTGAATCCTCGTACATTTTAATCTCTTCATATATAACAGACTTTTCTTTAATAATTTCTTCTTCATCAAATAAAGAATTAAAAAACATATCAGCTAATACATCAATGGCAATGTCTATATGATTGTCTAGTACCCTTGCATAGTAACATGTACATTCTTTGCTAGTAAAGGCATTTATTTGTCCCCCTATATTATCAATTGCTTCAGCTATATCCTTTGCACTTCTATTTTTAGTTCCTTTAAATAGCATATGTTCAATAAAATGTGATACTCCATTATTGTATAAATTTTCTTTTCTTGAGCCTGCTTCTACCCATATTCCTATGGATACTGATTTTACATGTGGTATATGCTCAGTTACAACCCTAAGCCCATTATCTAAAGTTACTTTATTATACATGTTTTCCTCCTAAGCACATTATTAATTAATATATTATTATAGGCCATAAATCTATTATTTTCAATAATTTAATTCACTAATTCATTATATCACTAATGGTTCCTATTCTATAGCCTTTTTCCTTTAGATTATGAATAATTATAGGTAAAGCTTTAACTGTTTCTTCTTTTGGATGCATTAAAACAATGGCAGAATTATGGTGCTTACTTACTACTCTATTTATTATTTTGTCTTTTGTGCTATCCTTTCTCCAATCAATTGTGTCTATACTCCACATAATTATTTTATATCCTAAATCCTTTGCAGCCTTAATAGTGTCATTGTTATATGCTCCTGATGGAGGTGCAAAATATTTAGCTTTTGTTCCTATTATTTCAGTTATTATAATATCAGCCTTTTCTATTTCTTTCCTATTGTCCTCATAGTTCAATAAATTATAATCTTTATGAAAGTACCCATGATTTCCGATTTCATGGCCTTTCTCAAATATTTTTTTTAGCAATTCTGGGTTTTTTTCTGCCCATCTTCCAGTTGGGAAAAAAGTAATTTTAATTTCATAGTTATCAAATATTTGAAGCATATGAGGAATACATTCATTTCCCCAGTCTACGTTGCAGGCAAAAGCCATAATTTTTTCTTCTTTTGTTCCTTTGTAGTAAATATCATCATTGAAAAAAGTTTCATTAGTTTTTCTTGAATAATTAACAGCAAACAATATACTAACAATTATCAGTAAAGTTACTATCAAGACCATAAATATAGTATTATATCTTATATAGATTAGTTTCACAGTACTGCCCCCTTAAAATAATGTTTACTATATAAGTATTCCTTGATTTTAAAAATATAATAAGAAAAGCTTCTTGATTATAAGAAAAAAGACATAAACCTTTTGGCTCATGTCCTTATCTTTTTTCATTTTCTTTTGGTTCTTCCTTTGGTAGTGCATCTTTTCTTGAAAGATTTACTCTACCCTGATTGTCTATTTCAGTTACTTTTACTAATATTTCATCTCCTACAGATAAAACATCCTCTACTTTATTTACTCTTTCTCTAGCTATATTCGATATATGAACTAAGCCTTCTTTCCCATTTAGCACCTCTACAAAAGCACCAAAAGCCATTATTCTAGTTACTTTACCTAGATATATTTTGCCAACCTCTATTTCTTCTACTATTTTCTCTATCATTTCAAGAGCTTTTCTACCAGACTCAATATTTTCTGCTGCAATTATTACTTTTCCATCATCTTCGATATCAATTTTAACTCCTGTTTCGTCAATTATCTTGTTAATTACTTTTCCGCCCGGTCCTATAATGTCTCTAATTTTGTCTGGATTTACTGTCATGGTTAGTATTCTAGGTGCATATGGAGATAACTCTTTTCTTGGCTGAGAAATAACTTCATTCATTTTGTTAAGTATATGCAGTCTGCCTTGTTTTGCTTTTTCCAATGCTTCTTTTAATATATCTCTATCTATTCCTGCTATTTTTATATCCATTTGTATTGCTGTTATGCCTTTTTCTGTTCCTGCAACTTTAAAATCCATGTCTCCTAAAAAGTCTTCCATACCTTGGATATCAGTTAATATAGCTACTTTTTCTTCTGATTTCATTAATCCCATTGCTATACCCGCTACTGGAGAACTAATAGGAACTCCTGCATCTAATAATGCTAAGGTACTACCACAAACACTTGCCTGTGATGTAGAGCCATTTGAGCTCACTACTTCTGATACTAGTCTTATTGTATAAGGGAATTCTTCTATACTAGGAATTACAGGCTCTAATGCTCTCTCAGCTAAAGCACCATGTCCAATTTCTCTTCTACCAGGTCCTCTTAAAAATCTTGTTTCTCCAACACTATATGGAGGGAAATTGTAATGATGCATATATCTTTTTTCTTCTTCTTCTCCAAGACCATCAATTACCTGAGCATCTCCTGCTGCACCCAAGGTTGCAACTGTTAAAACTTGAGTCTGTCCTCTAGTAAACAATCCAGAGCCATGGGTTCTTGGTAGTAATCCTACTTCACTAGTAATTTTTCTTATCTCATCAACTTTTCTGTTATCTGGCCTAATTCCTTCTTCTATGATTAGTCTTCTTACTTCTTCTTTAATAATATTGTAAAGTATTTCCTCAATATCTTTGATGTTCTCAGGATACTTCTCTAAGAAATACTCAACGGCTTCAGCTTTTACCTTATCCATATTTTCTTGTCTTTCCTGCTTATCAACTGTTTTAATAGCATCAGACATTTTTTCTTTAGTATATTCTCTAACCTCTACATCTATTTCTTTGTCTACCTGAAAAACCTTATAATCTTTCTTTTCTTTTCCTACCTCTTCTTGTATCTGGTTTATGAATTTACATATTTGCTTGATTTCCTCATGTCCAGTTATTATAGCATCTAACATAACTGCCTCATCTATTTCGTTAGCACCTGCTTCAACCATCATAACTGCTTCTTCGGTTCCTGATACCACTAAGCTTAATATAGATTTATTTCGCTGCTCACAGGTTGGATTAATAATAAATTTATTATCTATTAAACCAACAGATACTGAGCCTGTAGGGCCATTAAAAGGAATATCTGATATTGTTAGAGCAATAGATGCTCCTATCATCGAAACAATATCTGGAGTGCAATCAGGATCAACAGATAGCACTGTTGCTATTACCTGTACGTCATTCCTATAATCATCAGGAAATAATGGTCTTATTGGTCTGTCAATAAGTCTTGACGTGAGGATAGCTTTTTCGCTAGGTTTTCCTTCTCTCTTTATAAATCCACCAGGTATTTTTCCAGCAGCATAAAGACGCTCTTCATAATCCACACTTAATGGGAAAAAATCAATTCCTTCTCTTGGCTCCTTTGAAGCAGTAGCTGTTGCTAGTACAACTGTATCTCCGTATCTAACTAAACATGCTCCTCCTGCTTGTTCAGCAATTTTTCCAGTGGTAACTGATAATTTTCTACCACCTAATATGCTTTCAAAAGTTCTTTCCATGTTCTACCTCCTTTATTATGTACTATTATTACATACTAATTATTATTGCCTCGAATAAAAATAATTATTATGACTTATAAAGCAATAGAGCGGGTATTCCCCCGCTCTTATTAACGTCTCAATCCTAATCTTTGTATTAGGTTACGATATCTTTCAATGTCTGTTTTTTCTAAATAGTTTTGAAGACCTCTTCTTTGACCTACCATTTTAAGTAATCCTCTTCTTGAATGATGGTCCTTTTTATGAGCCTTTAAATGTTCATTTAGTTTGTTAATTCTGTGTGTTAAAATAGCAATTTGAACCTCAGGTGAACCTGTATCACCTTCATGTGTTCTATACTCTTCAATAATTCTTGTTTTTTCTTCTTTACTTAAATTCATTATTTATTCCTCCTTAATTTTAGGCTACACCTTAAGCCAAGTATATCGTCGAGGCTACAATAAACATAGCATAAGGTATCATCAAACCTAATTGTACCATATACTAAATAAGTTGTAAATATTTAATTGCTCTCTATTGTTTTTTTTATATCATCCATCACTTGATTTATTAACTCATCTTTGTTTGAAAATTTTATTTCATCTCTAATAAAATCATCAAATAAGACCTCTATCTTTTTACCATATATATCTTCATTGAAATCTATTATATGGGTCTCAAAACTAAATCCTGCATCATTAAATGTTGGATTATTGCCTACATTAGTCACACTTAAATATTTTTTGCCATTGACATGGGTGTGTGTTTTATAAACACCGAGTCTAGGTATTTGATAATCTGTACTTAGCTTTAGATTAGCTGTGGCAAAGCCTAAGCCTTTACCACGTCCCTTCCCCTTAATAACAGTTCCACTAATGGTAAAGGGTCTTCCTAGTAACGTATTTGCTTCTCGAATTAGTCCTTCATTGATTAATTCTCTAATATAGGAGCTACTGATTATATTATTATCTTTAGTTATTGGCTGGATGATATGAACTTCAAAACCAAATTCTTCTCCAGCTTTTTTTAAAAATTCTCCATCTCCTTGGGCTTTATATCCAAATCTATAGTCAAAACCTATTACTACAAGCTTGGCCCTTAATTCTTCAACAATAATATTCTTTACGAACTCATAGGGTGTCATATGCATTAGGCTTTCAGTAAAATCAACTATATACAATATTTCTACTCCCATATCTTCAAGTAATGAAATTTTTTGGTCATTGCTTGTCAATATATTGTTAGATTTATTAGTTTTAAACTTAACTAATGTGTCATTGTTAAATGTAAAAACAGAAGTAGTAAGGTTTTTTTCCCTAGCACTTTTTTTCATTTCCTCAATTAAATATTGGTGGCCTAAATGTAAACCATCGAAGTTTCCAAGTGCAACCGCTGTATTTGCATACTCCTCGCTAAATTTAAATGATTCAATTTTCATTATTTATCACCTTTACAAAAAAACTTTGTCCATTTTTAATATTGTATATATATTATCTTTTTCAATTAAGCCTATTCCTATAAATTTTTCATTGCAATATACTCTAGTTGATTTTTTATTATTATTGCTAAAGCTTTTAATATGGTTGTTATCAAGCTTTATTTTTCCACCATTTTTCAATATTTGAAAATAGCCTTTATCTACTTCAATGTGGCTATAATGCTTAAGGGCACTATCTATAGGCAAAACAATGTCTGCTAGCCTTTGAGCATTTGCATACTCTTTTATTTCTTCAAGAGTATATGAGTCCTCAATCTTAAAGTCTCCAACTTCTTTTCTTAACAAAAATGTCATGCAACCTAAAGCTCCTATCTCTCTGCCTAGGTCATTGCATAAAGTCCTAATATATGTACCCTTAGAACAATTAGCATCAAACATTATTCTTTTGTTATCATAGTTTTTCAATATTTTTAAATCATGTATAATTATTTCTCTTGGCTGCCTTTCAATGGTTTTCCCTTCTCGTGCCAGTTCATATAGCTTTTTACCATTGTATTTTATTGCAGAATACATAGGAGGTATTTGTTTAATTTTCCCTTTAAACTTGTTAAATACCCTTTCAATATCCTGATAGGTTACGTTATAAGTCTCTAATTTATTAATAACCTCTCCATATTTATCCTGAGTGTCCGTTTCATATCCAAGTGTTAGCTCTGCTCTATACACCTTATTAAAATCATCAAAATATTGAACGACCCTTGTAGCCTTACCTATACAAATAGGTAGCACACCAGCGGCATTAGGATCTAAGGTGCCGGTGTGCCCTACTCTTTTAATATTAATTGTCTTTCTAATAAAATTTACTACATCATGAGATGTCATTCCAGGCGGCTTTAAAACATTAATAATCCCATTCATATTATCATCACCTAAATGCCTTCACTATTTCTTCTAAAACTAGCTGCTTTCCCTCTTCGATATTCATATATATTGTGCAGCCTGATGCTTTTGCATGTCCTCCACCATTAAATGATTTTGCAATTTGAGATACATCTACATGCTTTTTTGACCTAAAGCTTATCTTTATTGTATTATTATCTATTTCTTTTAAAATACACGCTACTTCTACAATGTCAATATCTCTTATGAAGTTTACAACAAAGTCTGTTTCTTCAGATGTAGCATTAGATTCTTCTAGCATTTTTTTTGTAATCATTGCCAAGCCAATCTTTTTATTATTGAAAAACTCTAATGTATTAAGGCTAGCTACTAGCAAATTCGTTTTTTCTATACTTCTAGATTGGTAAAGATTAGTATTGATAATGTTAGTATCTATACGAGCATCAAGCAGCTTAGAAGCTATCATATGAGTTTTAGATGTAGTGTTGTCGTATTTAAAGCTCCCTGTATCACTAGAGATTGCAGTATAGATACATGTTGCTATATCTTTATCTAATTCCACATTCATATGATTAATTAGGTCATAAACTATTTCCCCAGTTGAGCTAGCCTTTGGATTGACAATATTTATATGACCAAAATCAGTATTTGTTATATGATGATCAATATTGATTACCACGCTTACAGATTCAAGTAGGCTCTTTTCAACCCCAAGTCTGTTTTCATCCCCGCAATCTAAAGCAATAAACAAATCCACTTTTTGTCCAATTAAATCTGTTTCAATTAAATCAATTCCAGGTAAAAACGTTAAGTTGTTAGGCACTTTATCGGGTACAAGCATTGTAATATGCTTATTGAACTTTTTTTTAATCACTAACCCTAAAGCCAAAACAGAACCTATACTGTCTCCGTCTGGATTCACATGAGAAGTGATGCATATATTATCATAATTCTCAATTACAGAGATGGCTTTTAGAAGCAATTCACTGTAATTATTCATCCCCATCTTTCCCCTTCTTCTCATCACTTTTTATCTCGTTTAAAATCTTAGATATTTGAAACCCGTGTTCTATAGATTTATCTAAATAAAACATGGGTTCAGGTGTATATCTTAAATTAAGATTTTTACCTATTTCTTTTCTTATAAATCCTTTGCTGCTTTCAAGACCTTTAATAGTGTCACTAATTTCACTTTCGTTGCCTAGTACGCTGATATATATTTTTGCATATCTTAAGTCTCTTGTTACTTCTACTAAGGTAACGCTTGTCATAGAGGAAATTCTAGGATCTTTTAGCTCAGTCATTATTACATTACTAACTATTCTTTTTATTTCTTCAGAAATTCTACCTATTCTTTTTAAGCTCATAAAATCACCAATCCTTTTCCCTTTGCATTATAATACTATTTTTGTATTTCTTCAAAGGTATATGCTTCTATTACATCACTTTCTTTTACATCATTGTATCCATCAATGCCTAATCCGCCTTCATATCCACTCAATAATTCTCTTACATCATCCTTAAATCTCTTAAGAGAGGAAATAGAGCCTTCATGTATTACAATATTGTCTCTTAGAAGTCTAATCTTTGCATTTCTTAATATTTTTCCTTGCTGTACATATACTCCAGCAACAACACCTACATTTGGGACTTTAAAAGTAGCTCTAATCTCTGCTCTTCCAAGAACTACTTCTTTATATTCAGGGGTTAGCATACCCTTTATAGCAGCTTCAATATCTTCAATTGCAGTATAAATAACTCTATATGTTCTAACATCAACATTTTCTTTGTTTGCAATTTCCATTGCAGTATTTGTAGGTCTTACATTAAATCCAATAACTATAGCATTTGATGCAGATGCAAGCATTATGTCACTTTCAGTTATTGCACCTACTCCTCCATGAATTGGATTTACCTTAACTTCATCAGTGCTTAATTTTTCTAAAGACTGTTTAACTGCCTCAATAGAACCTTTTACATCAGCTTTAATAATTATGTTTAAGTCTTTAACTTCTCCTTGTTTTATTCTTTCAAATAAATCCTCTAGAGAAACTTTCTGGTTTACTTTTAATTGCTCATTTCTAATTACTTCTTTTCTACGCGTAGCTACTTCTCTTGCTTTTTTATCATCTTCAACTACATATAAATGCTCTCCTGCCTCTGGAACTTCAGACAATCCCAATATTTCTACTGGAGTTGAAGGGCCCACTTTTTTTACTCTCTTTCCTCTATCATCAAGCATAGCTCTTACCCTACCATATGCTGCTCCAGCTACTACAGCATCTCCTATGGAAAGACTACCCTTCTGAACTAGGACAGTGGCTACTGGTCCTCTGCCTTTATCTAACTTAGCTTCTATTATTGTTCCCATTGCTTTTCTATTTGGATTGGCTTTTAGTTCTTGCATTTCTGCAACTAAAAGAATCATTTCCAATAATTCATCAATTCCCATTCTCTTAAGAGCTGATACAGGTACAAAAATTGTATCTCCGCCCCAGTCCTCTGGCACAAGACCGTGTTCTGTTAGCTCTTGCTTTACCCTATCTGGATTGGCTTCAGACTTGTCAACTTTATTAATAGCCACTATTATTGGAATATTTGCAGCTTTAGCATGGTTAATGGCTTCAATAGTTTGAGGCATTACACCATCATCAGCTGCAACCACAACTATTGCAATATCTGTTATTTGTGCCCCTCTAGCTCTCATGGAAGTAAAGGCCTCATGGCCAGGTGTGTCTAATAAAACAACCTTTTTGTTATTAATTGTTACAGCTGAAGCTCCAATATGCTGAGTAATGCCTCCTGCCTCTTTCTGTGTAACATTAGTTTCTCTTATAGCATCTAAAAGAGAAGTTTTACCATGATCTACGTGGCCCATGACAGTAACTACAGGTGGCCTTAATTGTAAGCTTTCTTCTGGATCTTCAAAGTCTAAACTATCATATGATTTGTCCTTACTTTCTTCCTCGTCTGTTTTTTTGTCTAACCTTAACTCATAATTAAATTCTGAAGCAATTATACTTGCAGTATCAAAATCAATTTCTTGGTTAATTCCTGCCATTACTCCAAAATTAATCAACTTAGAAATCAATTTATTAGGTGAAATATTAATTTTTTCGGCTAAATCTTTAACTTGAATCTTATTTCCTACTTCAATAATATTAACATTAATATTAACATTGCTCTCCTCACCTGATTTTTTTTCAGGTTGATAATTTTTTTTACTAGTATTCGCTTTTTTATCAGCATCGTTAGCTTTTTTAGGCTTAGTATTACTACTTTTCTTTTTCTTATTTATATCAGAAGATTCCTCATGTAAATTGTCTTTCTCTTCTTCCTCACTTGAAATAAATTCTTTAACCAATTCTGCTTCCTCTGCCTCTATTGAACTCATATGATTTCCTACCTTAATATCTAGTTCGTTTAATTTATTTACTAATTCTTTATTTGATATTCCTAACTCTTTAGCTAACTCATATACTCTTACTTTAGTCAAACTATACACCCCCATATTATTTACAGGTGATAATCTCATCAATTATTTTATATAAAGCTTTTGAAAATGCTTCATCGTTTATGGATATAACCGATGTAATTCCTTTCCCAATAGCTAAACCAAGCTCTGCTTTTGAACCTATTTCAACGTAAGTAATATTTTTATTATTGCATAAAGCTTTAAACTTGTTTTTAGTATTATCTGAAGCATCTAAAGCTATGATTAATAACTTAGAACTATCATCTTTTAACGAATGAATACAACCCATCTCACCTGATACTATTAGCCCAGCCTTTCGTCCTATGCCGAGCATTGATAAAAGCTTTTTCATCTATCTAATCTCCTTCAACAAGTCTTCATATACCTTGTCAGGAATTTCAACCTCTAAAGCCTTATTAAGCCTTTTAGTTTTTTGTGCCTTTTCTAAACATTCAACGTTTTTACAAATGTAGGCTCCTCTTCCGTTTGCTTTTCCAGTTAAGTCAACAAAGATATGACCATCTTTATTTTTTACTATCCTTATAAGCTCACGTTTAGGTTTTCCCTCTGAACAACCTATGCATTTTCTAAGAGGTATTTTTTTTACCTTCATTTTTATCGCACTCCTTGCAGAAATTAATTGTCTATCTGGCTTTCGCTTTTTATGTCTATCTTCCAACCAGTTAATTTTGCAGCTAGCCTAGCGTTTTGACCTTCTTTACCTATTGCTAACGATAATTGATAATCCGGCACAACTACTAATGCTGATTTTCCCTTTTCATCTACATCTACTTTTATTACCTTAGCTGGGCTTAAGCTGTTTGAAAGAAATTCTCCCATGTCTTTACTCCAATTTATTATGTCTATTTTTTCTCCCTTAAGTTCATCTACTATAGCTTTTACCCTAGCACCTTTAAATCCGACACAGGCACCAACAGGATCAACATTTTCATCATTTGAATAAACAGCTATTTTAGTTCTAGAACCTGCTTCTCTAGCTATACTATAAATGTCCACAATTCCTTCTTGTATTTCAGGAACTTCTAGCTCAAATAGTCTTTTAACAAGACCAGGATGAGTTCTTGATAATAATATTTGTGGACCTTTGGTAGTCTTTTTAACTTCTAAAATATATGCTTTTATTCTATCACCTTGGTTGTATACTTCCCCTTGAATTTGTTCACTTGGTGCCAATATGCCTTCTGTCTTACCAAGGTTTACAAAAACATTGTTTTTACTTACTCTTTGCACTAGACCAGTAATAATTTCATTTTCTCTATTTGTAAATTCATCAAAAACTATTTCTCTCTCAGCTTCTTTTATTTTTTGCATTACCACTTGCTTAGCTGTTTGAGCAGCAATTCTTCCAAAATTTTTAGGTGTAATCTCTACATTGACTATATCATCAATATTATAGTTTGCATCTATCTCTTTTGCATCATCTAAGCTAATCTCCAATAGTTCATCCTCTACAGTAGGAACTATATTTTTCTTAGCATAGACCCTTACTTCTCCACTTAATTTATCTATTTTGACCTCAACATTTTGTGAAGAACCAAAGTTCTTTTTATAACCAGAAATAAGTGCCGCTTCTAATGCATCAAATATTATCTCTTTGCAAATACCTTTCTCTTTTTCTATTTCTTCAAGAGCCTCAATAAATTCGGCTTTCATATCCCCTCTAACCTCCCATTAAAATTTAATTGCTAAATTAATCTTAGAGATAATCTCTCTATCTATCTCTATAATATTTTCTTTTTCATCACTTATAAGTATACTTTTTTCATCGAATTTTGTAAGTCTACCTATGTATTTTTTCTTTCCATCCACTTGTTTATATAAGCTTATTTCTATATCTTTACCAATGCTTTTTTCTAAATCTTTATCCTTTTTTAAAGGTCTATCTAGTCCAGGAGAAGATACCTCTAAAAAATAATTGTCATCTATTGGATCTTTTTCATCAAGTAATTCGCTTAATTGTTCACTAACCTTTTGGCAATCATCTATAGTTATTCCACCTGGTTTATCAATAAATACCTTCAAGTAAAAGTGAGGACCTTCTTTAGTATATTCTAAATCAACTAATTCAAACTCATAATTATCTAATATTGGAAGTACCATTTTGGTAACCATGTCTTCAAGAACATTTTTTTTCATTTTTTCACCTCCAAGTAAATATACATTCATATTTTGCCATAAAATAACTTAGTTTATTCTAAACTAGGCAATATAATAAAGTAAGAGTGGGGAGACCCACTCTTGATGCACACGTTTATTTACCTCTAAGTCTATCATAGTTTTTTCCAAAAATCAAATATTAAATAAAGATAGTTGGTTACTTTCAGGCATGCCCTTTAAACAGCCATGAACTTCTAATGCCTCTATAACAGTTTTCGTAACTTTGCATCTACTAGATAAATCTTCTAATGATAAAAAGTCTCTTTTCACTCTTTCTTCCGCAATATTTCTTGCAGCATTCTCTCCAACTCCTTGAAGTGATTTAAGAGGTGGAATTAAGCCCTTTTCTCCAATCAAAAACTTATCACTGTCGGATTTATATAAATCAACTCTTTCAAATTCAAAGCCTCTAGCATACATTTCTAATACTACTTCTAATACAGTCAATAAGTTTTTTTCTTTTGCAGTTTTATTGTTTCCCATGTCTTCAAGTTCTTCAATCTTTTTTTCTACTACTTCTTTACCTTTTAAAACAAGTTCCGCATCAAAATCCAATGCCTTAGTAGTAAAATAAGTAGCATAAAAAGCCTTTGGATAATGAACTTTAAAATATGCTATTCTAAAAGACATCATAACATAAGCTACAGCATGAGCTTTTGGAAACATATATTTAATAGTATTACATGATTGAATGTACCAATCAGGAATATTGTTTTCTCTCATATAATCTTCATCTTCTTTAGTTAAGCCTCTACCTTTTCTTACTCCCTCCATTATCTTAAAAGATCTTTTCTTATCTAGACCATTGTATATTAAATATAGCATAATGTCATCTCTGGTAGATATAACCTCACTTAACCTTGCAATACCATTTCTAACTAAATCTTGAGCATTATTTATCCAAACATCTGTACCATGTGATAGTCCACTTATTCTTACGAGTTCTCCAAAAGTTGTAGGCTGTGTATCTATGAGCATCTGACGAACGAATTTTGTCCCAAATTCTGGGATTCCAAGAGTGCCAACTTCTGAATTAATTTCTTCTTTAGTAACACCCAAAGGTTCTGTACTAGTAAATAGTTTTAAAGTAGTTTCATCGTCTAAAGAAATACTCTGAGCGTTAACACCAGTTATATCCTCTAGCATTTTAATTATACTGGGCACATCATGTCCAAGTATGTCAAGCTTAAGAATTCTACCACTAATGGAATTATAGTCAAAATGGGTAGTGATTACACCAGACTTACTATCATCTGCTGGATACTGGATAGGAGTAAAATCATATATCTCTTTGTAATTTGGTACAACCATTATCCCTCCCGGATGCTGACCTGATGTCCTTTTGATACCAGTACATCCCTTAACTAAGCGATTAATTTCAGCATTATTAATAGGAATATTTTTCTCTTCAAAATATTTTTTTACAAAACCATAAGCTGTTTTCTCTGCAATAGTACCTATTGTACCAGCCCTAAAAACATATCCCTTTCCAAACAATTCTTCTGTATATTGATGAGCTATAGATTGATATTCTCCAGCAAAGTTAAGGTCAATATCAGGCTCCTTATCTCCTTCAAAACCTAAAAAAACTTCAAATGGTATATCTTGTCCATCCTTTTTATATTTAGTCCCACATTTTGGACAAGTCTTGTCAGGAAGGTCCACTCCTGAGCTTATGGAGCCATCTAATATAAATTCACTATTTTTACAATTTGTACACACATAATGTGGAGGCAAAGGATTTACCTCTGTTATATCACTCATTGTTGCTACAAATGATGACCCAACTGAACCTCTAGAGCCTACAAGATAACCATCACTTAATGATTTAGAAACTAGCTTTTGAGCTATAATGTACATTACAGCATATCCATTTGAAATTATAGAGTTTAGCTCCCTATCTAACCTTGCCTGTACTATTTCTGGTAAAGGGTCCCCATAAATTTCTTTTGCCTTTTTATAATTCATAGTTCTAAGCTCATCTTCTGAGCCTTCAATAATTGGAGGATAAGTTCCATCAGGAATAGGAGTTATTTCCTCTATCATGTCTGATATTAGATTTGTGTTGTATATAACAACTTCTTTAGCTTTTTCTTCTCCTAAATAATTGAATTCCTCTAACATTTCATTTGTCGTTCTAAAGTATAATGGCAATGGTTTATCTGCATCAGAAAAACCTTGACCAGTTAAAAGTATTCGTCTATATATTTCCTCATGCGGTTCTAAAAAATGAACATCTCCTGTAGCCACAACAGGTTTGTCAAATACTTCGCCTAACTTAACTATATTTTTATTTATGGATTTTAGCTCTTCCACATCTCTTACAGATTGGTTATCTACTAAAAACATATTGTTTGAAATAGGTTGAATTTCTAGAAAATCATAAAACTTTACTATTTCTTCAATCTCATCTTTTGAGCTGTTAGACAAAATAGCCCTATACAATTCTCCTGCTTCACAAGCAGTTCCTATTACTAGGTCTTTTCTATATTTGATTAATAACGATTTTGGTATTCTAGGTGTTCTATGAAAATAATCTAAATGAGACTCTGATATTATTTTATATAAGTTTCTAAGGCCAGTTTGGTTTTTTGCAAATATTATTATATGGAAGGTATTATTAGATTTAATATTTTTATTTCCTTCAAATATATAATTTATTTCTTCTAATTTTGAAACTTCTTTTTCTTTTAGCATTTGGATTAAATTGGTAAATATTTTTGCCGTTGCTTCCGAATCATCAACAGCTCTATGATGATTTTCAAGCTTAATATGCAAGTGTTTAGCAAGGATGTTTAATCTATGACTTTTTAGCTCTGGAAATAACTCCCGTGAAAGCTGTAAAGTATCTAAGTAAGTATAATCAAATTTTAATCTTAAAAGATTACAGTTTTCTCTAATAAATCCAATGTCAAAGGAAGCATTATGAGCTACTAATACGCTATCACCTATAAAATCAAGAAATTTTGGCATGACTTCGTCAATGGTAGGTTTATCCCTTACAAGTTCATCAGTTATACCTGTCAACTCAACTATTCTATCTGGTATTTTTACATTGGGATTTACTAGCTGACTAAAGGTATCAATAATTTGTCCATTAAATATTTTGACTGCTCCAATTTCAGTGATTTTATCATTTTTACTTGAAAGTCCAGTAGTTTCAATATCAAAAACAGTAAATTCAGTATCTAAGTTTTGAGACTTATGATTGATTACTATGGGCTTAGTATCATTAACTAAATACCCCTCTACTCCATACAGTACCTTTATTCCAAATTTTTTTGCTGCATCCATACCTTCAGGATAAGCTTGGACAATACCATGATCAGTAATAGCTAAAGCTTTATGTCCCCATTCTGAAGCCTTTTTTGCTATATCAATAAAGCTAGATACTCCGTCCATAGCACTCATTTTTGAGTGACAATGTAGCTCAACTCTTTTTTCATGGCTGTCATCGAATCTTTCTTTCTTTTCAGCTAGCTCTAAAGACTTTAAATTAAGTATTGTTTGCTTTATATAATTATCATATATAACATCTCCAGAAGCTCTTACATATAATTTATCTTTCAAATTAGGTTCTAAACTTTCTTGAGCCTTTTTATTTGCAAAGACTTTTACAGTAATAGAGCTAGATAAATCAGTAATATTAAAGGTATATATCTTTCTATCTCCCTTTATTTCCCTACATTCTATATCGAATATTTCTCCCTCTATAGTTACACTTCCAGAATCTATATTAATAGATGAAATTTTCACTATATCCTTATCAATTTTATTACCATAAATTATGTTTCCGTTTCCTTTTTTATTTGTAGTTTTATTTTTATTTGTATTAATTGTCTTTTCATTGGATTCTTGCTCTAAATTTAAATCCTCAAGCATTTTGTTTTCTTCAAATTCTTTAATCTTATAATGTTCTTCTTCAGATAAATGATTACTTTCAATATAATTGAATTTAACTCTAATGTCTATATGGAGCTCTTTCTTTATTAAACCTTCAATTTGTTTGTCCATAATTTTATTATGTAAAGCTACTAGGCCTAGTTCGCTTCCAACAGAAATATCTAATACTTTGTCCTTGAAGCTCCAAGTAATTGTATCTAGCCACCCTAAGCTCGAAGGTATGGCTTGTTTAATTAATTCCAGTATGTTATCCATGTACGTATTAATTAAAGAATTTTCATCATTATCAATAATGTCTTTATAATCTATGGAACAAATTACATCTTCTAGTCCTTCAAATTTTCCTAATAAGATTTGTTTAATTTTACTTATTATTTCATTTGGTACTATATTGTTTGACTTTAAAAAGAGATTTAAGGTTCTGCTCTTAGTGTTTATTAAAACCCTTTTTATAATTATGTTGGTCAAGAATTCATCTTCATTATTAACACCTATATCTCTAATAAAGTCCTTAAGAGTTTTATTCTTATGTAAGGTCATACTACGTATTACCCCCTTATACTATGATCTATTTAACACTTCAATAACCCCATCTTCATCCTTTAGTTTATCTATTAATTCTTTTTTTACAGAAATATTAGGGAGCATAATTATTAAATTTATTATTTCCATTTGGTCTTCCTCATGCTCTAATTCAATATTCATGATATTGCCACCTAAGTCTCCAACTATCCGACATACCTTACCGAGCTGACCAGGTTTATTTATTGAAGTAATTTTTAGATTTAAATAATTTCTTTTATTTTTAATACCTTTCTCAATGATTGCAAATGAAGATAATGTAATAAATACCAGTAATACCGCAATTACGGCACCTATATAAAAACCTGCTCCTATAGCAATACCTATACATGCTACAGCCCACAGACTAGCAGCAGTAGTAAGTCCTCTAACAGTATCCCCTTGTCTAATGATTGTGCCTGCACCTAGAAAACCTATTCCACTAATAACTTGCGCGCCTAATCTATCTGGCTGTAATGTGGTTAATGGTTTAAAAGTGTAAAATATATGTATAGAGGTAAGCATAACAAGAGTAGAGCCTACACATACTAAAATGTGAGTTCTAAGACCTGCAGGTCTTTTAATAATTTCCCTCTCTACTCCAATAATTCCTGATAAAGCTACGGAAAGTATCAATCTAAACGCAATCTGCTGAACAGATAGCATGTTATCACCTTTCTTTAGTTGTCATTATTTTTACAATGTCCCAGTACATTTTAAGTCTTGAAGCAAAACCTTTAATTAATCCAAGTTTCTCCTCCTTCATTACATGAGTAAGATTTTCTAAAAACACTTCCTTGTATTTTATGTTGTTATTTGTTACATATTTAGTTAAAGCAATCTCGACTCCAAATCTTGTAATATCAATATTAGGAATATTTTCAATAATATATCTCTTAATTGCTCTTTGACCTGAAAGATATGGGGCTACCCTCTGAGCTAAATCCGTCGTGAATCTTCCGCTCTTAAATACTCCTATTGTCATATCTACTTCTCCCTTAAGAATAGGAAGTAATAATTCAACTATATGTTGTTCCTTTAGCCCTATTAAATCTGCATCTACAAAAAGCATAATCTCTGAAAGTGAAGCATCTACTCCTTTTCTTAATGCCCCACCCTTGCCTATATTATCTCGTAGTTCTACGATTTCTACTTCGTGTTTTTTAGCAATATCTACTGTGCTATCAACTGAACCATCACTTACAACAATGATTTTATCTATTAAATTAACTCTTTGTAGTACTTTTATTACATCACCAATGGTTCTCTCCTCATTAAATGCTGGTATAATAGCTGTTACAGAGTGCATTAAATCACCTTAATTTTCTCTATAGTTTATTTATTTCATTAACTAGCTCATCAAGCAATTTATCTTCTTCTACTTTTTTTATAATCTGGCCTTTTTTAAAAATAAGTCCACAGCCAGCACCGCCTGCTATGCCTAAATCTGCTTCCCTAGCTTCGCCAGGTCCGTTTACTGCACAACCCATTATCGCAACCTTAATAGGCTTTGAAATATTTCCTATTCTTTCCTCAACTTGCTTTACAATATTTATTAAATCAATTTGAGTTCTGCCACAAGTTGGACATGATATTATTTCTATTTTGTCTTTAAGTAATCCTAAAGTTCTCAATATTTGCTTTCCTACCTTGACTTCTTCAACAGGATTTCCCGTAAGAGATACTCTTATAGTATCACCTATTCCCATAAGCAATAGGGAACCAATACCTATTGAGGATTTAATAGTTCCGCTCCATGGAGTACCAGCTTCAGTAATTCCAATATGAAGTGGATAGTCTATTACTTCTGCAGCTTTTTTATATGCATTTACAGTTAAAGCTACATCCGTTGCCTTTAAGGAAATTTTAATATTGTTATAATTTACCTCTTCTAATATCCTAACATGTTCTAAGGCACTAAAAACCATAGAATTTTCATTTATTCCATTAAATTTTTCAATGACTTCTCGCTTAATTGAACCTGAATTAACTCCAATTCTTATTGGTATTTGTCTGTCTTTACAAGCAGATACTACCTCTCTTACTTTATCTTTTGAACCTATATTGCCTGGATTAATTCTAAGACCATCTACTCCATTTATCACAGCTTCTATAGCAAGTCTATAGTCAAAGTGTATATCAGCTATAAGGGGAATATTAATTCTGGATTTTATTTTTTTAATTGCTTGTGCAGCTTCCATGTCTGGAACAGCAACACGAACTATATCACAGCCTTGACTTTCAAGCTCTAATATTTGAATAACAGTCTTTTCTATATCTCTTGTATCTGTATTAGTCATAGACTGAACAGTTATTGGATGGCAACCACCAACCCCGACTTTCCCCAATAATAACTCTCTGCTCTCTCTTCTCATAGCTTCACCACCTAAAAACATTAAACTTTATTATATCCTTATATGCTACCACTAGCA
Source organism: Proteiniborus ethanoligenes (assembly GCF_900107485.1). NCBI lineage: Bacteria > Bacillati > Bacillota > Clostridia > Eubacteriales > Proteiniborus > Proteiniborus ethanoligenes. The sequence goes on along the minus strand of NZ_FNQE01000009.1, from coordinate 20,750 downwards.
TTAAAGCCATTAGTAATACTAAGCCTACAAAGTGTACAAACCCTTCTTTTTCTGGATTAACTGGCTTCCCTCTTACCAATTCAATTAGAAGAAATACTAATCTACTCCCATCTAATGCAGGTATAGGTAATAGGTTAAAAAATCCAAGGTTGATACTTATAAATCCAGCTACATATAATACATAGAGGGTTCCAGATTTAGCTGCTTCCCCTACAAGATATACAATCCCTATTGGGCCTGATATATCACCGCTACTTACTTTTCCTTTAAAGAGCATAACAAAAAATTGAAACATTAATCCTAAAACTAGAATAACATTTTCAAAGCCGTTTTTTATTGATAATATTAAAGATCTCTCCATTTCAGGATAAATACCAATAATAAGCCTATTATCTTTTTTTTCAATTATAGGTTTTATTGAAAAAAATTGCTCTTTTTCATTTCTTAGAACAGTTACTCTTATTTCTAGTCCATTTGAAGCGTTAATAGCACTTTTTACATCTTCCCAATTATTAACCTTATAATTGTCAATAGTAATGATAGTATCTCCTTTTCTAAGCCCAGCTTCATAAGCAGGTAAGCCTTCTGTCACGTTATCTATTGTAGTAGTAGGTACTCCAATATAGAAAGAGTAAATACTAAACACAATAATAGCTAAGACAAAATTCATTATTGCACCTGCAGCAATAACTGCCATTCTTATTCTAATAGATTTTTTGCTAAAACTTCTAGCATCATTTGAATATTCATCTTCTCCTTCCATTTTTACGTACCCACCAATAGGTAAAAGTCTTAAACTATAATCTGTTTCACCTTTGTTTATTTTAAATAATTTAGGTCCCATTCCTATTGCAAACTCGTGTACTTTTATACCAGATAATTTGGCAACAATAAAATGCCCAAACTCGTGAAATAGTACTACTATAAAAAAAACAAAAATTGTTGCTAATGCTGTTTGCAATTTTTTACACCACCCTTATAAACATGTTTTATGCATAGCTGTTTCCCTTGCCCAATTATCGCTTTCTAAAATATCGTCTAATGTTGGATTTAAAATGTTTCTATGCAAATCCATAACATTGCTAATAATCTCAGGTATTTTAAGAAAACTAATTTTATTATTTAAGAATAATTCTACAGCTACTTCGTTTGATGCATTCAATACCGCCGGCATACTACCACCAGCATTAATAGCTTTATAAGCTAAATCTAGACATGGGAAGGTTTCAATATCTGCCCTTTCAAATGTAAGCTCTTTTAAGGTATTAAAATCGAGTTTATTAATTTCATTTTTTGTTCTTATAGGATGTGACAATGCATACTGAATTGGTATTCTCATATCTGGTACTCCCATATGAGCTATAATGCTTCCATCAACAAATTCTACCATTGAATGAATAATGCTCTGAGGATGTACTACTGCATCTATTTTATCTATTTCCACATCAAATAACCATTTTGCTTCTATTATCTCTAATCCTTTATTCATAAGAGTTGCAGAATCTATGGTTATTTTTCTTCCCATTTCCCAGTTAGGATGCTTAAGTGCATCTTCTACTTTAATATTTAATAAATCATTTGTTTTCTTGCCTCTAAATGGTCCTCCTGAAGCTGTTAGTATTAGTCTAGAAATTTCGTTTTGATTACCGCTTTTCAAGCATTGAAAAATAGCAGAATGTTCACTGTCTACTGGTAATATTTCTGTTTTATGTTTTAAGGCTTCCCTCATAACTATTTCACCAGCAGTGACTAAAGTTTCTTTGTTTGCAAGAGCAATTTTTTTACCAGCTTTTATAGCTTCTAAGGTAGGTATTAAACCAATCATGCCTACAACTGAATTAATAACAACTTTAGTATCTTCTAAAGTAGCAGCTTCTATTAATCCTTCATCTCCTGATGCTACTTTAATATTATACCCTTTTAATCTATCCCTTAAAATAATAGATTTTTTTTGATCCATAACAGTAACAAGTTTAGGTTTAAACTCTAGAGCTTGTTTTTCCAATAAATCTATATTTATATTTGTAGTCAAAGCTATAACTTTATATTCCTTAGTTTTTCTTATTACATCTAAAGCTTGAGTTCCTATTGAACCAGTTGAGCCTAATATGCTTATCTCCTTCAAAATACCACTCCTTGTTTCGTCACGTTTCTATGTAACATATATTTAAATATCAAATAAATATTATACCAGCACAAAAATAACCATATAATAATATACTATTGGAGCAGTAAAAAGTATGCTATCAAATCTATCTAAAATGCCACCATGGCCAGGCATAATATTTCCAAAATCTTTTATATTAGCCAATCTCTTAATTCTAGAAGCAGTTAAATCTCCAAATTGAGCTAATATTGAACATACAATACTTAAGATAGCTAATATAAATATGCTTTCAAGTTTAAAGTAGTATGAAAACAATAGAGTTACACTTAATGAACCAAGTATACCTCCAATAGATCCTTCTATACTTTTATTAGGGCTTAAATTTGGACATAGTTTTCTTTTCCCAATAGTTACACCAACAAAATACGCAAAGGTATCTGTTCCCCATGCGGTAATAAATACAATCCATATATAGATACTTCCACTTAATAAAGTTATATGAGAAATTAAAAATGGTATGTACAATGCTCCTAAAGCAGTTATGGCTATATCACCTATTTTTGTTTTATTATCAATAACTAAAATACATAATAGTGATATAGTATATGCACCTAATAGTAGCATAAACAAATTTTGTTTATCAATCACTATTAAGATATATAGGATAATTGTAAATATGTAATTAATACATTTAATAGGTTTTAGCCCATTAATCTTATTCATTGCATTATTAAACTCATATAGCCCAATAAGGGAAATTAATAATCCAGAAACAATTAATAAAGGACCTCCCATTAAAACTACTGTAAAAAGAATTAAAAAACCAATTACTCCTGATATAATTCTAGTTTTCATAATCCACCTATACTCCTCCAAATCTGCGTTTTCTACTTTGGAACTCTATTATTGATTTATAAAACTCTTCTTTAGTAAACTCAGGCCAATATACATCAGTAAATACAAATTCTGTATATGCAATTTGATATAACAAAAAATTACTTATCCGTTTTTCGCCACTAGGTCTAATTAATAAATCTGGATCTGGCTGGTTTGATGTAAAAAGATAATTACTAAATATGTTCTCGTCTATATCTTCTATTGCTACATGGGCATCTTGTACATCCTTTATTAAAGATTGAATAGCTTTTATTATCTCAGATCTTCCCCCGTAGTTTAAAGCAATATTTAATACCATCTTGTTATTATTTCTTGTCTTATTAATAGCATAATATACTTCTTCTCTAGGTAGTTGAGGTAATTTTTCTAAATTTCCTAGAATATTTATCTTTACATTATTATCGTGTAAGGTATTTAATTCTTTTCTAAGGTATTCAACCAAAAGTTTCATTAATACATTTATTTCTTCCTTAGGTCTAGTCCAGTTTTCTGTTGAAAAAGCAAATAGGGTAAGAAATTCTATGCCTAGGTTTCCTGAAACCTCAACAATTTCCTTGACCCTTTCAACACCTTCTCTATGACCCGCTGTTCTAGGAAGGAACCTATTTTTCGCCCATCTACCATTGCCATCCATTATTATAGCAACATGTTTAGGTAGTCTATCTTTGTCTATACTATCATATAAAGAATTAATATTTTTTGAATTCATACTCATATTCTACCTCCATATAGCTTATCAGCCATTAAAAACCCCTTCTTTTTATAAGAAGGGGGCTAAAAGTAACTAACGACAACAACAATACTATTTGTAGATTCAGTACACCTAATTATTCTAGGCTCTGAAAGTATAGTTCCTTTATCTTTGTTATTGGCTAATGCTTCTTTGACCAATATTTCTTTATCACTTAGTTCCTCTAATATTACTAGTCCTTCTTTTATTGGCATACCTAAAACATCCAACTTATTCAAGTATTACTATACCTCCAATAATTCTTTCTCTTTTTGTACTAATATACTATCGATTTCTTCAATATATTTATCAGTAATTTTTTGCATTTGCTCTTCAGCTTGTTTTTGCTCATCTTCAGTTAGTTCAGAAGCCTTTTGCATTTTTTTAATTTGTTCATTTGCTTCTCTTCTACCATTTCTTATAGCAACTTTTGCATTTTCAGAATTTTTCTTAACTACCTTAATAAGTTCTTTTCTTCTCTCTTCTGTTAATTGCGGTATTGCTAATCTAATTAGCTTTCCATCATTTGATGGATTTAGTCCTAAATCTGATTTTAAAATTGATTTTTCAATTTGTGATATTACATTAGCATCCCAAGGCTGTATTACAAGCAATCTTGGTTCAGGTGCAGAAATATTTGAAATTTGGTTTAACGGTGTCTGTGTACCATAATAATCAATAGTAATTCTATCTAATAAAGTTGGGTTGGCTCTACCTGCCCTTATGCTATTTAGATCTTCCTTAAACGCCTTAATAGTTTTTTTCATTTTTTCTTCAGCCTGCTTATGAACATCTAGATACATAATTATTCCTCCCTTACTTGCGTGCCTATTTTCTCACCATAAATTATCTTTGCTATATTTTCAGGATTATCTATCCCAAAGACAATTAATGGTATTTTGTTATCCATACATAGTGATGTGGCTGTTGAATCCATAATTCCTAGGCCTAAATTTAAAATATCAATATACTTTAACTTTTCAAACTTTTTAGCATTTGTATTTTTGCATGGGTCTGAATCATAAACTCCATCTACACCTTTTTTAGCTAATAAAATCACTTCTGCCTCAATCTCAGCAGCCCTTAAAGCAGCCGTAGTATCTGTGGAAAAAAATGGATTGCCTGAACCTGCAGCGAAAATTACAACTCTACCTTTTTCTAAATGTCTTATGGCTCTTCTTCTTATATACGGCTCAGCAACTTGCCTCATTTCAATAGCTGTTTGTACTCTGGTTACAACACCTATTTTCTCTAAAGCATCTTGTAACCCAAGTGCATTTATGGTAGTTCCTAACATACCCATATAGTCTGAGGTGGCCCTATCCATGCCTTCTGAGCTTCTTCCTCTCCAGAAATTTCCTCCTCCTACTACTACAGCAACTTGAACATTCATCTCTTGTATCTTCTTTATTTCTTTAGCTATACTGACAATGGTATTCTCTTCAATGCCAAAACCTTTATCTCCTGCTAAGGCTTCACCACTAAGTTTTAGAATAATTCTCTTATACTTGGGCTCTATCATGTAAACCTCCTTGCATAAATATTCTACATTATGTCAAAAAAACCTTCAATAGTTTATAAACTTATTATAATAAAATCGCTATTATCTATTTAAATGGAGAACACTATGTGTTCTCCATTTATTTAGCCATTAATTTGCCTTGCTACCTCTTCAGCAAAGTTTTCTTCTCTTTTTTCTAAGCCTTCGCCTACTTGATATCTAACAAATCTTCTAATTTTAATATTTTCACCAATTTTAGCTATTTTTTCAGCTAATAATTGTTTAACTGTTACATCTGTATCTTTAATAAATGGTTGCTCTAATAAGCATACTTCTTTGTAATATTTTTCAATTCTACCCTCAACCATTTTATTAGCAATATGCTCTGGCTTTCCTTCATTTAATGCTTGATGCTTTAATATTTCTTTTTCCTTCTCTATTTCCTCCTGTGGAACTTCTTCTACTGAAATATACTTAGGATTTGAAGCTGCTACTTGCATAGCCATGTCTTTAACAAAAGTTTTAAACTCTTCATTTTTAGCAACAAAGTCAGTTTCCGTATTTACTTCTATTAAAACACCAATTCTGCCTCCGTGTATGTATGACTCTACAATACCTTCAGATGCAATTCTACCTGCCTTTTTAGCTGCCTGTGATAATCCTTTTTCTCTTAGTAAATCAATCGCCTTATCTATATCACCATTTGTTTCTTCTAAAGCCTTCTTACAATCTAGCATTCCAGCTCCTGTTCTTTCTCTTAAATCCTTAACCATAGCTGCTGATATAGCCATTATATACGCCTCCTTTTTTAAATGAAAAGGTAAGAGCAGTAAGGGGATGTTTCCCCTATAACCCTTACCTTTGCTATTATTGTTCTATTTGTTCACCCTGTTTACCCTCTAAAACAGCGTTAGCAATAGTTTCTGTAAGTAGTTTAACAGCTCTTATTGCATCATCGTTACCTGGTATAACAAAATCTACTTCTTCAGGGTCGCAGTTTGTATCCACTATACCTACTACAGGTATTCCAAGTATTCTAGCTTCTTTCACTGCAATTCTTTCTTTTCTTGGGTCAACCACGAATAAAGCATCTGGTACACCCTGCATATTTTTTATTCCACCAAGGAACTTTTCAAGTCTTTCTGCTTCATGTTTCAACTTAATTACTTCTTTTTTAGGAAGTACGTCAAAAGTTCCGTCTTCTTCCATTTTCTCTAGTTGTTGAAGTCTTTCAATTCTTTTTCTTATAGTTTTATAATTTGTAAGCATACCTCCAAGCCATCTTTGGCTTACAAAATGCATGCCACATCTTTTTGCTTCACTTTCAATAGATTCCTGAGCTTGCTTTTTAGTCCCAACAAAAAGAATCTCACCACCATCAGCAGCTACATCTTTAATAAATTCATAAGCTTCTTCTACTTTTACAACAGTTTTTTGTAAGTCTATAATATAGATTCCATTTCTTTCAGTAAAAATATACTCTGCCATTTTTGGGTTCCATCTTCTAGTTTGATGACCAAAATGCACTCCTGCTTCTAATAAGCTTTTCATGCTAATTACTGACATGCTATTCACCTCCCTTTGTTTTTTCCTCCACTCCTATCAACTCTATAAGGAACCATAGTGGCACAACCTTAAAGATCAAAGAGTGTGTGTAGTTTCACCTTATGTAGTATAACACACTATAATAATTTTAGCAATGTTTTTTTATTTATATAAATAAGATGAAATTTATAACTTTAAAGCTCCATATTTAAAGTAGTTTACAGCCAAAATAGTATATGACTATGTTTTTCATTAAACATAATTATATACTATTGACAACTAAATTATTCAGTATTTCTTCAATACATAATAACTACAATTTATTAATTTTCATAATTTTTAAGGCTGTATAATTTAATAATAATCTCAACTTCTCTAATACCCTTCCCTAACATTTTAGCAATTTCTTCAGCTTTTAATCCTGACTTGTTCAAACCAATAATCTTTTCAATGTTGTCGTCCCGAATATCTTTCTTTATATCTTCAGCATAGGTAGTGAGTTGACTACTTGTTCTGTTTATATCCTTACTATATTCTATTGGTTCCTGGTTAATATACGACTTTTCTTCTGATATTAAGTCAAAATTCTTATTTTCATTTTCACTAATATTATTTAATACTTCTTCAAATTCAATTTCATTATCAATAAAAAACGAGTCCTCTGATTTTATTTCAAAATCTATGGACTTATTTTGCATAGAATTTTGTTGAGTTTTATTATTAAAGCTTATCATCCAAATAGTCACAACTATTAGTATCAAGCCCAAAAGAAGAAGAATAATGTTCATCCTTCGCACCTCGTTAAATTTTTATATCAACTTTTGAACCAATTATCCCATCTGATACAACTTCGGAATTTTTATTTTGTTCTTTTTCTTTTTCTTCCTGCCCATCTTTTTCCTTAAAACTTTTATTTTTATTGTTGTCTTTTTCATCCTTATTAATCTTAGGTTTATATGTTTTACTTGTTGTATTTACTTTCTTTAACTCATTTTCGAATTTTTTGTTTTGAGTTGTAGACTGATTATGCATAAAATTTTTGTGTTTATTATTCTCTAATTGCTGAAGTTTTGAAATTTCCTGTGTTTTAGGAATAAGATTATTTAAATCAATTGGCCTCAATTAATATCACCCCAATATTATCTTTCATAAGGTCCAATTTTTAGTTCATTATGTTCTTTATATATAGTAGAACGGCTTAATTCATCTCTTACAAACATTGTACTATTTCCCATTACTATTTTTACTCCTGGATAAATAACATTCTCTGCTTTTATTTTTCCCCTAGACAAGCGTTGAATTTGAGCTTCTATGAAATTAATTTCCTTTTTAAAATCATCTGATTGACTCGTCAGTATATTACGAGTCTGTATTGCTTTTCTTAGCATATCTTCTTTTTCTGGGGTCAATTCTCCCGACTTAGCTAATCTACTTAATAAAACAATTGTTTTGTCTAATTTTTCAATATTATTTTCCGCTTCACTAAGTTTATTTTTAGTTTCTTCTTGTTTAATTCTAAGCCTTGGATCTACTCCTACTTCTAGAACAGTTGATGTTGCCATGCTTGAACCTATTGTTTTTGCTGCTATTTCTTGTGATGCTCTGCAGATACCTCCAACGATTAATCCATTCTTTCCAGAAGCTCTTATGTTTCCTTTACTTGTTACTTCACTATGCATTATTGCATCCGATGTAATATCTCCGTCAGCTTCTATATAACTATTTTCGATATATCTTGCAGTAACGGATCCTTTCGAAATCAACCTACTTTTATTATATCCTTGTATTCCTCTTTTAAGAAGAATATTGCCATTGCATTTGATTTCAGCTCCTTCTACAACCCCTTCAACTTCAACATCCCCATCTGCAATAATTTGGAATCCAGTTAAAACACTTCCCTTAACCCTGACTGTTCCGTTAAATTTAATGTTACCTGTTGAGTTATCGACATTTCCATTTACTTCATATACTTCATAAACTGTTATTTTGCCCTCTTCCAGGCGAACTTGACCATCACATTCTGCAATTAACTTATTACCATCCTCTGATAAGTAAACATTCTTACCATACTTGAAGTTTGCTTCTTTACCAATTTTATTATTTATTATTTCCCCTATTACAGAAGTGCCTTGCTTTCCAGAAGTTGCAGGAATTAGCTCTGCTAATACATCTCCTGCCTTTACATTATATATAAGGTTTAAATTTCTAAAATCAGCACTTCCGTCTGCTAATATCTGAGGTGCAATTTCTTTTTTTTCTTCAAAAAGATACTTTACGTAACCATCCTGGCCATGTATAGGCAGAGTACCTTTTGCTATTAATGTTCTAGTGTTATATACTTTATCTTTAATTAATTTTTCTATTTTTAGAACATCTAGTCCGTACTTAATCTCTTTATTTATTATTTCTAAAGCATCACTAATATTCAAGTCTCGTCCTCCATCTGGAGGAACAATTGTAATATAAGCACTTAGCTTATCTTCTAAAACATCTAATATAAGTTCAGCATCAATCATAGGTTTCTCTTGTTTTGGGGCTATCCTAGTTTCCATTTTATTATTAAATGCATCTTTAACTGCATTAATATCTAAATCTTTAATCTCTTTTTTCTTTAACAAACTGATTATTTTTTCAATATTTGCGTCTGTTTTTTCTGTGTTGTTAAGGACAATATATACTCCATCTTCCTGAAAACTTAAGTCAAAAGTTTCTGGCTCAATAAATATATCCTTAACTGAGTCTAATGTTTTTTCAATCTCTCCTACTTCTGATTCTTTTATTGTCATTTTTATTTTATAGTCTTTAATAGGTATTCCCATTAGGAACTTACCCTTTTCTAATATTTCAACCTCTACCTGATTTTCTTCTTTATCTAATTTTTTAAGTCCTTCTTCTATCAGTGATTTTAAATCTTTGCCTTCTAAAACAACATAATTGTAGAACACATCATCACATCCTGCAATTAATTTTTTTCTATCCCTTTGAGTTTTAAAAACCCTTTGAGTAATAAAATTGCTTTGCTGTGTATCTGTGATATTCTTGACTCGGAAAGGTCTAGTATATTTGCTATTTCTTTATAAGTCAATTCATCAAAATAATATAAAGATATTACCATTTTTTCTTTTTCATTTAGCTTGTCAATGCCCTCTGCCAAAATGTTTTTTAATTCTTTTGATTCAAAAACATGTTCAGGATTTTCTGTAATATTTGGATTAATTGCTATATCACCTTTTGTAAATAAGGTTTCCTCTAAGGAAATAATGTTAATAGTTGAAATTTCTGATAGTATGTTTTCTACTTCTTTTTTATCTATTTTTAGTTCTTCTGATATTTCTATTGTTGTAGCTCTTCTTCCAAGCTTGTTTTCTAGTGCATTGATTGTATTTTCCATTTCTTTTGCTTTTTTTCTTAATCCTCTTGGAACCCAGTCTAGTTTTCTTAAGTTATCAATCATTGAACCTCTAATTCTTATTTGAGCATAGGTTTCAAACTTCAAATCTCTACTAATATCAAATTTGTCGATAGCATCTATGAGTCCAAATACTCCAAATCCTAGCAAATCATCATAGTCAACGTTCCCACCATAATAATTAAACATTCTTCCAGCTACAATCTTAACCAAATCTATGTATAGTTCAATTAATTTTTGCTTATAGCTTATATCTCCTGTGTCTTTATAGAGAAGCCATAGCTCGTCCATTGTCAATTTATCACCTCCAAAAAGGTGTTCAAAACAAATATAATCATATATTTTTTGTTCCATGTCCTACGGTTTTTACTAATAGGTTCCCATCTGTTACGCTTAGCTCTATTGTTCTACCGTAGTTTCCCCCAGTATCTTCTGATAATATTGGTATACTTAGTTCTTGTAATACTTTTTTTGAAGCTAGTACATTTCTTTCTCCAATTCTTAAAATATCAGTATTGGAATTGAAGGAGAACATTTGAGAGCCACCTGCTAATTTTGCGACTAATTTGTTCTCATTTGCACCTATTAATTTCATTTCTTTAATTAGCTCTACGATTGCAGTATCAGCAAATTTAGCTTTATTACTATTGTTCTTGATTTCCAAGCTAGATGGTAGCATAATATGTGCTAATCCTGCTACTTTGCTGTATTTATCATATAGTGCTATTCCTACACAAGAACCAAGGCCTAAAGTGGTCAATATACCTGAAGTTTTTAATACTTTATAATCTGCCATCCCAACTTTAACTATTTCCATCATTAATTTACCCCTAAACTGCTTAATATTTTTTGGAAAGAATCAATCTCTGGTATTAAGAAGAAGTCCCCAGTTATTAGTTTGTCTCCCTCTTCAAATTGAGTTTCAATGAGTATAACATGGTCACCAAAATGTCCAAACTGAACTGCAGGGACACTAAGAATTGCAGCAGCCATATCAATGCAAATAGAAGGCACAGATATTTTTAAGTTAAGACCTGTTAGAGTACTCAGTGAATTAATATACGATGCAGATAAAATATTGCCAACTTCAGATAAAGCAGACATGTCCATTTCATCTAATTCGCTCTTTGAACTGCTTCTGCTAAAAAGCATATCCGTTAAATTTACTGCTGATTCTATGTCTAATACAAACATTATATTTCCTTCTATATCATCTGTCATTTCAAAATATATTCCAACTACTGGTGTTTCGCTGTCTCCTAATATATCGCCTACTTCTTTAAATTCTAATATTTTGACCTGTGGTACTTTCATGTCAACCTTTTTATCTATCATAGATGCTAGGGCTGTTGCTGCATTACCAGAACCAATATTGCCTAACTCTTTCAGTATATCTAAGAAGGTAGAATTTAAATTGTTTACTTCCATTTCCCTTCCCTCCTAACTTACCTGTTCAATCTCCTTATGTCCAATTACTTTTTCGATATCTATTAGAATTATCAAGTTACCATTCTGTTTTCCGATCCCATTGATAAAATCTTCAGAAATATTTTCTTTTACAATTGGTGGACTATCTACATCTTCCCCGTTAATTTCAATAACCTCCGAAGATGAGTCTACTAATAATCCTATTTGTATTTCATTTACAAACACGATTATTATTCTAGAGTTTGAATCTAATTCTCTGGGAGTTAATTCAAATCTCATTCTTAAATCTATTACTGGAACTACCTCACCTCTAAGGTTGATAACACCTTTTACATAAGGAGGTGCATTAGGAACTCTAGTAAAGTCTTGTATTCTTTCGATTGATTTAACATTATTAATATCTATTCCGTAGTATTCGTTATCTATTTTAAAGACAACATATTTTGTTTCACCGCTTATGCTACTCATATAATACCTCCTCTCCTTACAATAGAGAATTAATATCTAAAATTAAAGATATTTTACCATTACCTAATATAGTCGCACCAGCTAAATATGGTATGCCTAGCAAATATCTACCTAATGATTTAATAACAATCTCTTGTTGTCCTATTAGCCTGTCCACAATTAAGCCTGCTTCTTTTTCACCTTTTTTAACTACAACCATTATAATTTCCTCTTCACTTTCAGAAGCATGGATACCTAGAACCTTATTTAATCTTATTATTGGAAGTGTTTTATTTCTAAATAAAACTACTTCATGATTCTGAACATTTCTGATATCTTTACTTTGAACTGGCGTTATTTCTCTAATAGAACTTAATGGTATTGCATATATTTCTTCTTTAATATTGATAAGTAGTGCCTGGATTATAGCAAGTGTTAATGGTAATCGAATACTAAATTTACTCCCTTTATGAGGACTTGTTTCTACCTCAACTATGCCATTAATAGATTCTATTTTACTTTTAACTACATCTAAGCCTACGCCCCTTCCCGAAACGTCTGACACCGAATCAGCTGTACTAAATCCAGCTTTAAATAGCAAATCGACAGCCACATCATCTGCTAATTCTTTAGCTTCAGCTAAAGTTATTAAACCTTTTTCTACAGCTTTATTCTTGACCTTTTCAATATTTATTCCAGCTCCATCATCTTCTATTTCAATAACTACATTGTTTCCATCTGGATAAGCCCTAAGTTTTAACTTTCCTACCTCACTTTTACCTATACCTTTTCTTATATCTGGACTTTCGATTCCATGATCAAGGGAGTTTCTAATAAGATGAATAAGAGGATCACCTATTTCATCAATTATGGTTCTATCTACCTCAGTTTCCTCTCCAGTCATTTCCAAATCTACTTCTTTTCCAAGCTCTTTAGCTAGATCTCGTACCATTCTTGGGAATCTGTTAAAAACTCTTTCTATGGGTACCATTCGTACTTTCATTACAGCATCATGAAGGCTTGTTGTAATTCTTTCTAAATATTCAATGGCTTCATTCATGTTATCCTTTTCAACAGTTCCACCATCTTCTAGTCTAGTTTTAATAATGATAAGCTCACTTACTAGGTTCATTAGGTTATCTAATCTGTCAATATCAACTCTGACGGTTTTCCCAATAATATTCGTAGTTTTTTTCCTATCTTGAACATTTGTCTCATTATTTGTAGTACTTATACGGTTTTCTTCTTTTACTTCGTTTTCTATGCTTAAGTCAATTGCAGCAGCAGTTTCTCCCTCACTTTCAGTGCTTTCAAGAATTATCTCACTTATATACACCTCTTCAATTTCAGAAATCATAAGCATTTCATTTTCCAAATATTCTTTAGTCTTTTCAGTAACTACAGTTAGTGAAAATTCCAAATCAAATTTTTCATCTTCAATATCTTCTGCTGGAGGGATTGAGTGAATTATTTCTGAAAAGGATTCTAAGTTGTTAAAAATTATAAAAGCTCTGGCAGATTTAAGTAAGCAGGTTTTACTTAATTTGATTATTAGGTTGTATGCATGTAATCCTTTAGTATTAGCAGTTCTTATAGTATTGACTACATATTCATCTAAATCAATATTATTACGATCCTTTTCTTCTTTTCGTATGCTGTTTGAAAATGCAGCTGCTCCACCTTTCAATTTGTTGTTTAGCTCCTGAATTAAATTTGTACTATCTAAATCTCCTTCTTCTCCAAAATTAATAATGTTTGTTATATACTCGTCAAGCATATCAAAGCATGTAAATAATAAATCAACTAGCTCTGTGCACACATGGATTTTATCACTTCTAACTGAATCAAGAATATTCTCCATTTCATGTGTTAAGCTTGCAATTTTACTAAAGCCCATTGTTCCTGACATTCCTTTTAAGGTATGAGCTATTCTAAAAATCTCATTAATAAGATTTTTATCATCAGGATTTTTTTCCAAGTTCAGTAGATGCTCATTCATAAATTGTAAATGCTCTTTTGATTCCTCGATAAACATATCCAGATATTGATTCATATCCATATTCTACACCCCCAATACATTTATTAGTTCATTACTGATTTCATTTAATGGTAATATCTTGTTAATAGTGCCACTATTAACAGCTGCTTTTGGCATACCATATACCACACAACTTTCTTCATCTTGTGCTATAGTGTAACCACCGCTTTCAGAAATCTTCTTAATTCCATTCGCTCCGTCTGAACCCATTCCAGTCATTATAACAGCTATTTTCTTCATTGAGCTAATACTTGCAACAGATTCCATCATTACATCTACTGATGGTCTATGTCCAGAAACAGGCAGGCTTTTATTTAATTTTATAATAATATCGCCATTATGCTCATGAACTATCATATGATAGTTACCTGGAGCTATATAACAATACCCCTTCTTTAAAACATCATTATTCTCTGCTTCTTTTACATTGATATTAGACATAGAGTTTAATCTAGCTGCTAGGGATCTAGTAAATCCTTCGGGCATATGCTGAACAACTAAAATGCTAGCATTTATATCAGCTGGCAATTGTGGAATTACAGATTGAAGTGCTCTTGGTCCGCCTGTTGATGTCCCTATAGCAATTATGCTCCCTTCTCCGCTTACCCTTTTGCTAGGCAAGACTCTATTTGCTACAGTAGGTTCTAAAATTTTGAGAGAAGGTTTAGTAATTTTCCTAATTTTTGATGCAACTTTAACTTTTTCTATAAGTTTGTTTTTTTCTTCTTTTTTATTTAAACCAAATATATTAGTTGGTTTGGGAATAAAATCTACTGCCCCAATTTCTAAAGCTTTTAAGGTTGCATCTGCGCCTTCAACAGTTAAACTGCTAAGCATTACTACAGGAATATTGTATTTGTTTATTATTTCCTTTAAAGTTGTAATGCCATCCATAATTGGCATCTCAATATCTAATGTAATAACATCTGGATTAATTTTTTTTAGCTTTTCTAGGGCATCTTGTCCATTTCTTGCAGTTTCTATAATTTCAATTTCTTCATCCTCTTTTAATATATCTGAAACTATTTTTCTCATAAAAGCTGAGTCATCCACTACCATTACTTTAATTGTCATTTAAATCAATCCCTTTTTTCTAAGTTCTCGCTGTTGTTCAAATATATATTTAATTATTATTTCTCTTTCTGTGCTAATCACGTCTGCAAATTTAACTCCAATTTCATATTTATATTCATTACCACTTGAATCAATAACTCTTACAACTTCTCCAAGAAAGTCTAATTCTTTATTATCTATGTAAATGGTAAGAAATAATTTATCATGAAGTTCGTGTTTATAGTTAGAAAATAGTCTTACTCCTCCACCACTAATATCCTTCGTTTTGCATGTTTCAACTAAAATAGTATTTACACCGTTTTCTTTTGTTTCAAATCTTTTAACTACCTTTAATGATAATTCTAGTCTAAAATAATTGCGATCTTGAATTCTCTTAATATCTCCAATTCTCTTAATAACTAATTTATATATTCCTTTTTCTATTTTTTCAGTTACAATGGCTTTAAAAACAAATTTACCTTTATTTTCTTTATAATAAGTTATTTCTATTATGGAATTAATGCTTATATGAACAATAGTGCTTCTGCGTATGGGACCAGCTATTACATACTCTTTTTCATTTAAAATATCTAGCACCTGGCTACTATGGTTTATCTTTGAATTTTCAATTCTAGATATCTGTATTTTGTCTCCTACATTAATATGTAATGAATCTATTACCACTGAGGATTGTTCCTCCTTTCTAGTGAAGTAATAAGATAAGTAAAACTGAAATTATTCACTATCGTTTTTTGAAAAAAAGTCTTTAAATTTATTTAAAAAATTTGTAAAGCTATTTTTGTTTTCATTATTATTTGTACTGCCTATAATCTTTACTGCAATGCTATTAATATTTTTGGATATAGAGGAATTAGGATAGAGATTAATAAATGGATTTTGATTTTTTACTGCCTCAACTACAAGCTTACTATTCATTATATACCCTAAATTTTCTATGCTTGTATTTAAAAATTTTTTTGATGCTATGAATAGTTTTTCAAATACGTCAATAGCCTCCCTTTGATTTTCTACTCTATTAACTACTAGTCTTAGCTTGCAACTGGAACCTCTAATTCTTAAAGCCTTTATTAAGGCATATACGTCAGTTAATGAAGTTGGCTCAGGAGTAGTTATTAATATTGCTTCATCTGCTGCAGATACAAAGCTCATAACAACTTCTGAAATTCCTGCACCAGTATCTATTAAAACAAAATCAAATAATTGTTCTAGCTGGCTAAGTTGGCTAATAAGATAATTAAGGTTTTCTGCATTTAGGCTTAATATGTCATATAATCCAGAGCCGCCAGCAATTATTTTAACCCCGTCTGGTCCATCTGTCATGATTTCAAGTATATTCTTGTTTTTATTTAAAACACTGCTTATATTCTCCTTAGGCAATAATCCTAATAATACGTCTATATTAGCAAGTCCTATATCTGCATCAATTACTGCCACAGTATATCCTAGCTTGCTAAGTGAAATAGCAAGATTAATAGTAAAATTTGTTTTACCTACTCCTCCTTTACCACTTGAAACAGCTATTACTCTCGTATTATCAGTTATTTTTCTAGTGGATGTTTGCCTATTACTATTCTCATTAGTTTTTAATATTTGTCTTAATCTTTCTGCTTGATCATACATCTTTCAATTCCCCAATCAGTTTTCTGCTTAGTTTTTCCATATCAGGTACTTCTATGTCATCTGGAACATTTTGTCCGTTTGTCAAATAAGATATTTTATTATTAAAATAATATTTTGCGTTAAGTACATTTCCTAAATTATCAGCCTCATCAATCTTGGTAAAAATAACTTTATAATCATCAATAAAGCTGTATTTTTCGAATATATCATTAATTGTCTTCATATCTGTAGCCGCATTTATAACAAGATGCACTTCTTTGTTGTTTACGGATTCAATTAATTCCTTTATTTCATTCATTTGTTCTGTATTTTTATGGTTTCGACCGGCTGTATCTACAAGTATTAAGTCTTCTTCTCTGAAATTCGACAAGGATTTATAAAAGTCCTTTATTTCATATACAACTTTAAGAGGAATTTTCATAATTTCTGCATAAATTTTTAGTTGCTCTACTGCTGCTATTCTATATGTATCCGATGTTATCATGCCTATAGAATAGTTTTTTTCCAAAGAAAAATATGCTGCTATTTTTGCTAATGTAGTTGTCTTCCCAACGCCTGTTGGTCCAACGAAGAAAATAATCTTTTGCTTTCCATCATGATTAATTGGAGCAGGTTCGCCTAAGTATTCTTTTATGTTATATGCTATTATTTCATATATTGTTTTGTTATCCTTATTACTTACATTAATTTGATCGTTTATTTTATTTAATATTTCAAATGCAATTTCTTCTTTTACCCCATTAGAAGTAAGTAGTCTCAAATATTTAGATAGCTTATCTGGTAGTTGTGACTTCCCAATATCTAGAGTATTTACTAAAGACTCCATCATACTTTTTATTTTATTTATTTCTATCTCTAAATCATTTTTCATATTTATAGAGTTTTCTATACGACTGTTATTAATGCTATTATTGAAACTGTTTTCCAATCTTTCTGCATTGCGAGTATATGTTTTGTTGTTTTCCTCAACCGCAGCTACAACTTCTACTAAATTTTTTTTAAATATTCCAAGGAAGCCAGGCTGCTTAATTGTTCTTGTATGTAGTATTATTGCTTCTGGACCTAGTTCCTTTTTTAGCTTGTACATTGCCTCCTGTGTTGTGTTACCTATAAATCTTTTTATTTTCATACTATAGTCACCATCCCCATAGATTGAACTTCCACAGAGGAATCAATTTCATTATAAGACAATACTATTAAGTCTTTTGTTATTTGTTCAGTTAATTTTTTTAGATAAATTCGTACAATAGGAGCTGTTAAAATAATTGGTTGTAATCCTATAGAAGTCATTTTTTCAATATTTACAATTATATTATTTAAAATACTCTGGGCTTTATTTGGTGAAATTGATAAATATGAACCAGTTTCAGTTTGATTAATTGATTCCATAATTAGTTGTTCTAATTCACTATCAAGAGTTATTGCTTTAAGTTTATTTCTTTCTACATATTTTTTTGTAATATATCTAGATAGCCTTTGACGGACATATTCTGTTAGCATATCAGCATCTCTAGTAATAGCTGCATAATCTGCTAAGGCTTCTAGGATAGTTACCATATCTCTAATAGATACCTGCTCTCTTAATAGGTTTATAAGCACTTTTTGAATCTCTCCAATTGAAAGAAGCTTAGGCACTAATTCCTCTACTAAAGCAGGATGTTCTTCTTTAACGTTATCAACTAATGCTTTTACATCTTGTCTACTTAAAAGCTCGCTTGCATTTCTCTTTATAATTTCAGTTAAATGTGTTGCTATTATTGAGGGTGGATCTACTACTGTGTATCCTAAAATTTCAGCTTTTTCTCTTTCATGGTCTGTTACCCATTTTGCTGGTAGCCCAAAAGCAGGCTCTATAGTGTCAATACCAATAATATCACCCTGAGCAGTGCCAGGGTCCATAGCTAGAAAATGATCAAATAAAACCTCGCCTTTTGCGATTTCTACACCTTTTATTTTTATAACATATTCATTAGGATTAAGTTGAATATTATCCCTTAATCTAACCATAGGAACAACCATTCCTAATTCTATAGCTATTTGTCTTCTAATCATTACAATTCTATCTAATAAATCTCCACCTTGATTAATATCTGCTAATGGAATAATTCCATATCCAAACTCAAGCTCTATATCTTCAACTTTTAATAAGGTCATTACATTTTCAGGCTTTCTAATTTCCTCTATTTCAGCTGTTTGAGAGACTTCAATCTCTTCAGTTTCTTTTTTCTTTTTGCTAGAGTTCATAGAATATCCAACAAAGATAAATGTTACACCTAAAATTACATAAGGAGGCCATGGTAAAGGAGTCACTATTCCTAAAAATAATAACACTCCTCCAATTATATACATTAGCTTTGGATTATTGCCAAATAACTGTGCCAATACATCTTGTCCTAGATTTGATTCTGAAGCAGCCCTTGTTACTACTATACCAGTAGCAGTAGATATTAATAATGCTGGAATTTGGCTTACCAATCCATCACCAACTGTTAATAGAGTATACCTAACTAATGCTTCACCCATAGGCATTTTATTAACTAAAACCCCTATAATCAGTCCACCAGTAATATTTATTAAAGTAACAACAATACCAGCTATTGCATCTCCTTTAACAAACTTACTGGCTCCGTCCATAGCACCATAAAAGTCTGCTTGCTGTTGAATTTCTTTTCTTCTAATTTTAGCATCTTGCTCTGTAATAAGACCTGAATTTAAATCCGCATCTATTGCCATCTGTTTTCCAGGCATAGCATCTAATGTAAACCTAGCAGCAACTTCAGCAACTCTTTCTGCACCTTTAGTAATAACTAAAAAATTAATAACTACTATAATAAGAAATATAATGAGTCCAACAAAAACATTTCCTTGTATTACAAAGTTTCCAAAAGCCTCTATAACATCCCCCGCTTGGCCCTCGCTTAATATATATCTTGTAGTAGATATATTTAATGATAATCTATATAAAGTTGTTATCAATAATAACGTTGGGAAAATGGAAAACTGGAGTGCATCTTTTGTATACATGGAAATTAATAGTATCAGTAAAGCTAAAGATATATTAAAGCTTAATAGAATGTCCAAACTCCACATAGGAATTGGAATTATTATTATCAATATTATTGCAATTACTGCAATTGCTACAGAAACATCTCCGCGTTTCATAAATGTTCTCCTCCTAGTACTTTAGGCTGTATACATACGCAAGTACTTCAGCTACTGCTTGATAAAGTTCCTCTGGTATTGTCTGACCTATTTCTACAGTATTATATAAAGCTTGAGCAAGAGGTTTATTTTCAACTGTTGCTATCTCATGCTCCTTAGCTAATTCCTTTATTTTTGCTGCTACTAAGTCTGCACCTTTTGCAAGTACATATGGTGCATCATACATTTCTTTATCATATTTTAAGGCTATAGCAAAGTGAGTTGGGTTTGTAATAATGACATCCGCCCTAGGCACATCTTGCATCATTCTTCTCATAGCCATCTGTCTTTGCTTTTCTCTTATTTTAGATTTAATCTGAGGATTACCTTCTGTTTGCTTATACTCCTCTTTAACTTCTTGTTTAGACATTTTTAAATTTTTCTCATATTCCCACCTATTTAGCCCCCTAACCGTTTTGGACAATCACACACGATTATAGTAAAATATAATCAACAGGAGGTTGCCAGAATGAGAAGCAAAAATACAAGATATCCAGAAGAATTTAAACGTCAAATTGTTAAAGAAGTAGAGGAAGTTGGTAATGCAACTTTAGTAGCAAGAAAGCATGATATTGTCCCAGGCACGGTTACAAGATGGGTTAGAGAATCAAAGGAAGCTAACAAAACGAATAATCCTCTTAATATAGATTATAGCACTAATTCCTCCTTAGATAAGGAGAATGAGCAACTAAAGAAGCTATTAGGCGAAAAGGATCTTGAAATAGCAATCCTTAAAGACCTACTAAAAAAAAC